>NZ_BAAILO010000037.1:0-12388 GCF_054589115.1 Cupriavidus sp. 8B
GATGTATCGGATATTCCAGCAGGATGAATAGCTGTCCGGTGGAGATGGGTGTAGGGAGAACAGCTAGTTGTTCAAAAAATGTGGGCACACCTAAGCACAAGTGTGGGAGAGGGGAGCAAGCCAGCCGTAACAGACCCGCCCGGAGGTCCGCTGAGCGCTGAGCGCTCAGCTAGAAACAAAACAGGAGACAACATGCCCGCCCCATTCACCGAGCCGCCCGCGTCCGCGCTGTCGCGGCGCGGCTTTCTCAAGATTGGCTTTGGCTTGTCCGCCGCGCTCGCATGCGCCGGCCTGGTCCCGGCATTGTCCGGCTGCTCGCCCGCGCAGAAGCAGCCCGCCACCGGCATGCAGTTCCTGCGCGAGGGCGATGTGGCGTTGTTCACCGCGCTGCTGCCCGCCGTGGTGGCGGAGCTCGCCGAGCGCGAGCTGCAGCTCAGCCATGCCGTGGCCAACGTCGACGCCACATGCGCCGCGATGGATGCCAACGCGCGCGCGGAGTTGCGCAAGCTGCTCGACCTGCTCGCCATCGGGCCCTTGCGCTGGGCACTCGCCGGCGTGGGCCAGGACTGGAGGGAGACCGACACGCAGCAGGCGCGCCGCTTTCTCGCGCGCTGGCGCGCCAGCCGCTTCGCCACCTTGAATGCCGGCGCCGTGGTGCTGGTCAAGCTCAGCAGCGTGGGCTACTACCTGCTGCCGGCGGCGTGGGCGGGCAGTGGATATCCCGGCCCCAATCCCGCGGTCTTTCGTGCGCTGCACGCCTGATGCAAACCGATACCCGATTCCCGGTACCCGATACCCGATTGCCGTTACCCCATACGCGAGACCCTCATGGCCATTCCCGATATCTATAGCGCCGGCATCGCCGCCGGCTGGAACGTGGTGGACGGCGCCGCGCTCACCGCGCCGCTTTCGCTCGACGCCGACGTGGTCATTGTCGGCAGCGGTGCCGGTGGCGGCGTCGCCGCCGAGATCCTCAGCGAAGCCGGCTTGCGCGTGGTGCTGGTGGAGGAGGGCGCGCTGCGCACCTCCGACAGCTTCAAGGACATGGACGAGGGCCGCGCTTATCGCGAGCTGTACCAGGAGGGCGCGGCGCGCGCCACTTCCGATGGCGCCATCGCCATCCTGCAAGGGCGCTCGGTGGGCGGCAGCACGACGGTGAACTGGTCGTCGAGCTTTCGCACGCCCAAGGAAACGCTGGCGCACTGGGCCGCGCACCACGC
This sequence comes from Cupriavidus sp. 8B, assembly GCF_054589115.1. Lineage (NCBI taxonomy): Bacteria > Pseudomonadati > Pseudomonadota > Betaproteobacteria > Burkholderiales > Burkholderiaceae > Cupriavidus > Cupriavidus sp. 8B. The sequence continues at coordinate 1,221 of NZ_BAAILO010000037.1, forward strand.
CGTGAGCGGCCACGGCGCCGCCGACATGGCGCCGTGGTTCGAACGCATGGAAGCACGGCTGTCGGTGGCGCCGTGGGGCGTGCCGCCGAACAACAACAACGATGTGCTCAAGCGCGGCTGCGACAAGCTGGGCTGGGAGTCGCACGTGATCCCGCGCAATGTGAAGGGCTGCTGGAACTCCGGCTATTGCGGCCTGGGCTGCCCGGTCAACGCCAAGCAATCGATGCTGGTCTCGACCATTCCCGCCGCGCTGGCCAAGGGTGCCACGCTGGTCCACCGCGTGCGGGTGCGTGCGCTGGAGCACGATGGCAAAACGGTCACGACACTCGCAGGCGTTGCGCTGGGCGCCGATGGCCGCAAGCCCACCGGCGTCGCGGTGACCGTGCGCGCGCGCCACTATGTGGCGGCAGGGGGCGCCATCAACACGCCGGGGCTGTTGCTGCGCTCGCGCGCGCCGGACCCGTATCAGCGTGTTGGCGTGCGCACCTTCATCCATCCGGTCAACCTGAGCGTGGCGGTGATGCCCGAGCAGGTCGATCCGTACTACGGCGCGCCGCAATCGATCGCCTCCGATCACTTCCAGTGGAAGGACGGCGCCACCGGCCCGATGGGCTACAAGCTGGAAGTGCCGCCCTTGTTCCCCGGCATCAGCGCGGGCGTGTTCAACCAGGTGGGCGACGCGCTGCGCGCCGACATGGCCGCGCTGCCGCATACCAACGCCATGCTGGCGCTGCTGCGCGATGGCTTTGTGCCGCAGAGCGAGGGCGGGCGCGTGCGCCTTGCCGACGATGGCAGCGCGGTGCTCGACTACGACGTGAGCGACTATGTCTGGGATGGCATGCGGCGCGCCTGGCTGAGCATGGCCGAGGCGCAGTTCGCGGCGGGCGCGCTGCGGGTGCGCCCGGCCCACCTGGACGCGCCGTACTACGACAGCTGGGCGCAAGCCAGACAGGGCATTGCCACGTTGGCGCTGGCCAAGTTCCGCGCGGCGCTGTTTACCGCGCACCTGATGGGTGGCTGCGCCATGAGCGACCAGCCGCAGGGCGGAGTGGTCGACAGCCATGGCCGCCATCACCAGCTGGCCAACCTGTCGGTGCTGGACGGCTCCGTGTTTCCGACCAGCATCGGGGCAAATCCGCAACTGTCTGTTTTCGCACTAAGCGCGCAGAACGCCCAGGCGCTGGCGGGGCAGCTGGCCCGATGAGCGCCGCCCCCCCCCCTTAAGCAGGGAAGGAAAAGCCGGACTGGCGCGCACGGCATGCAGGCACAATCCAACCACATTAGAGGCAACGCTCCAATATTGCACTTGTGAAACGCTCGCAGCGCTCGCTAGGCTCCGTACAACTGTTTCAAGCATCCGTTTGCCGTCAGAGCACGGAGCTGCTGCAGTGGGTAGAGTTTTGCTGGGGTTGTACGGCATGACCATAAGAGAGACGCCCCCTATGAAGACCGGAAAAGGCACAGCAGGAGACACCAAGGCCCGCATTCTCGACGCCACCGAGCGCTTGTTCATCGAGGTTGGCTACGAAGGCACCTCGCTACGGCAAGTGACATCGCGCGCGATCGTCAATCTGGCCGCGGTCAATTACCACTTCCGCAGTAAAGAAATCATGATGCAGGCGGTCCTGGGCCGCCGGCTCGATCCGCTCAACACGCGCCGCCTGGCGCTGCTCGATGCCTGCGAGGCACGCTGGCCGGGCGTGCAGATCCGCTGTGAACACGTAATGGGTGCGCTGTTCGTGCCCGCGCTGCAAATGGCGCGCGAGCCCGAGGCGGGTGGCCCGTCGTTCCTGCGGCTGCTGGGGCGCGTGTATTCCGATACCTCTCCCTTTATCCAGTCGTACCTGCTAGGGCATTACGCGCCGGTGTTCGGCCGCTTCTCCGACGCCTTCGCCCGCGCACTGCCCGAGATCCCGCCGCAGGAACTGGGCTGGCGCCTGAACTTCGCGCTCAAGGCGCTGGCCGGCGTGCTGGCCGGCGAAGAGCTTGGCAATCTGCTGCCCGCCTTCACGCAAGGCAAGGACCTGAGCGACGCGCACGTGCTCGCGCAGTTGAGCGCGATGGTGGTGGCTGCGCTCAAGGCACCCGTGCCCGCCAGCCAGCAACTGTGCGCGCTGCAGGACGTGTACCAGATCAGCGAGGCCCAGCACGCAAAAGAGCATGCCGAGCAAGCTGCGCTCATTGCGCTGGTGGCAGAACAGGCGCAACGCGCCGACACCCTTTCCGTTGCCGTGCGCAAGACACGCCGCGCGGCACGCAATGAGGGCACGACGCGCGCCGCCGTCACCAGCATGGCGGTGCGCGGCGCGCGCGAACACCCCATCGTCTTCCCGAGCAATCCGCTCGACGACTGGATGCGTACCCGCTCCAGAACCTAGCGGCGCGGCAGCGCCGGTCAACCGCCGGTGCATGCCAAGCCGCCTCCAGGAACCCGAGTTGCGCCGTTTCGCTTGAGCCAGGCACCCGGCCGTCTATCGTCTATTGCCCGGTATTCTCCAGCAGCAATCCGCACTCAGGCATTCCGTTCTCAACGACACCACGCGTGCGCGACGCGCACGCGGTGGACCGCTGTCGCCCGCGTTGCGCGCGGGCCGGCGCCACAACCGGAGATCCGCATCGTGAACGCCTTGTACTCCCATGCGCTGAGCGCACCCGTATCCGCACTGAGAAAGCCATTGACCTTGCTGCGCCATCTCGCAACCGCCTGCGTCTTTGCGCTCGCCTTGCCTGCGCTCGCACAAACGCAGCCACAGGCCCCCGCCAGCGCCGGCACAGCCTTCGACGGGCTCACGGCCCAGCAGCAGGCCGCGCTGCTGTCGAAGCAGATAGCCAACGGCGAACTGGCGAAGCTGCCCGACGAGCCACTGCTTGCGGCCATCAACGCGCTGCAGCCCGAGGCCGCGCTGCTGTGGGCCAAGACCGAGATGAACCGCTACCCCGAGTACGAGTACTGGATGACGCGCCAGGAGCGCCTCAACGGCCAGTGGCAAGACCAGCCCGCGCGCATGATGATCCGCTACCGCCACGCGCCGCGCCAGCTCTATGCGAAGTGGCTGCCGGGCGGCAGCCAGGCCGGCCAGGAAATCATCTACGACGAGACGCAGCGCAGGGATGAGATGTACGGCCACCTCGGCGGCATGCTGGGCTTCACCTCGATGTGGATCGCGCTCGACGGCACCATCGCGCGCGCGCAATCCAACCACACCGTGCGCGACCTGGGCTTCCAGTATGTGGTGTCGATGCTCGATCGCGATGCCAAATCGCTGCGCGCCGCGGGGCTCACGGAGAAATTCACGCGCGCGGAAATCGTGCAGGAGCAGGGCATGCGCATGGTCGCGCTCACCTGGGACCTGCCGGCCGGCGCACCGCGCTATTACGCCAAGCGGGTGCAGTTGATGCTGGACCTGAGGAATCCCTGGCCACGCGTGGAGACCGCATGGGATGCCGACGGGAACATGGTCGAGAAGATCGTGTTCGAGAAGGCGGTGCGCAAGACATTTGACGCGAGCGCGTTCGATGTGAAGAACAGCGACTACAAGTTCTGATGCTGCATCACTGCGCCGGACAGGGCAGCGCCGCGCGTGTTTCACACGCGGCGCGCCGTTTGAATTCGCTTGCGCGGGCACGCGCGCAGCGGTTTGAACAGACGGCGCGAGCGCTTGCACAGCCGTGGCCGGGGCTTGGCACGCCATGTTTGGAACGCGCGCTCTATTGACGCTCGCTTGGCCCGGAGGCGAGAGTCGCTGCACTGATAGGACAGTGAATGGCCGCCAACACCGGCACGCAACACAAAAACAAAACCGACAAGAAGGAGACAAGTCATGGCCCGTTTGCATGTATCCAAAGGCCTTGCAGCGATGGCTGGCACGAGCCTCGCACTGGTGCTCGCCGCCTGCGGCGGCGACGGCACGCCCACTCCGGGCAAGGCCGATGTCGCGTCCTGCTCGAGCACCAATAGCTGCGCCGCCTCCGGCCCGACCACGACTGGCTCCGCGCCGGCGCCGCTGTGCCCGGCCGCGCTGGACTACTCGACGGTGTACACCGGCGGCACCGGCGCGGGCGAGTTTGTCAAGATGCAGTTCGACACCACCGCGATGACCTACCGGCTGCAGGTGATCGAGTCCCCTGTGCCCAAGGCGACCAAGAGCGTGAGCCCGACGCGCGCCGGCGTGACCATCACCGGCACCATCGCGCACCTCGCATCGCTGCCCACCGCGGAGCAGAACCGCTGCGCGCTGGTGCTGCAAAGCGCCACGCCGTCCGACAATGCCTCGCAGGCCATCATCGACCCGCACAGCCCGCCGGTGATCTTCGTCGGCAACGGGGTGGCGGGTGGCGGCGTGCCGGGCGCGACGATTTCCTTCGACGGCATCCTGGGCTTCGGCGTCATTCCGGAAAAGACGTTCCCGATCTATCCGGTGCTGGCCTTCGCGCAGACCGAGACCGACTTCGCCAAGGTGGCCGGCACCTACAACGTGCTGGGCTACCACCAGGTCCCGTCCGGCGGCGCCCTGAGCGGCGGCTCGAACTTTGCGCCCGCCACCGCACAGACCACCGAGGTGCTGAAGGCGGACGGCAGCTGCAGCGCCAGCGCGGGTAGCTGCGTGACCACGGGCAATCCCTGGGCGGCGCGCGCCCAAAACGATGGCGCGTTCGAGAGCAACAATGCCAGCGGCAACCTGCGCTACCCGGCCTTCTACAACAAGGCGATCACATCGGGCAACAGCAGCCGCGCCAAGGGCGTGCTGGTGGTCGGCAAGCTCAATGGCGCGCTGGTGCCGCTGCTGATCCGGGTCGGCTTTGCGCAGGCGGACTCCATCCTGAGCGTCAACGTCGACGACGAGTCCGGCCTGGCCATGCTCGCGCCCACCACCAACCTCACCAACGCGCAGCTCAACGGCGGCTACGTGGGCTCGGGCAGCGACCTGGTCTACACCTCGTCGATCGTGCAGGGCAACGCGGTGGGGCTGATCGATCCGCTCACCATGAACGCCAAGGGCGGCTACCAGCTCGACCTCACGCAGGCCAAGCCCGGCGTGGTGACCACGGTGGACAACAGCGGCACGCCCGGCGCGCTGATCTCGACCGGCCATGTGTTCGCCCACCTTGCCGGCGCCGCCGGCAGCAACCCGACGTTCCGCGTGAGCGTATTCGCGGCCCCTTAGTCGGTCCCGCAAACCACGAAGAATAAACAGAGAAGCACCACGCGCGAAACAGCGCTTCAGGAGACAGCATCATGCAACAGCATCCTTTGCAGCACGGACAGGATCGGCAGCGTACGCCGCGGATGATTCATCATGGACAGCGGATCCTGCGCTACGGCGCGGCACTGCTGGGCGCCACGATGCTGGCCGCCTGCGGCGGCGATGGCGGCGGTGGCGGCACCACCGCGAGCACCAGCTCCACCCCGGCCATACCGGTGCGGCTGTGTCCCGCGTCGCTCGACTACACCACCACCTTCACCGGCGGCACCGGCTCGGGTGAGCTGGTCAAGGTGCAGATCGACACCACCAGGAAGACCTGGCAAGTGACCTTCCTCGACTCCTCGGTACCGCGCACCACGGGCACGGTGATGCCGACCCGCAGCGATACCACCGGCGGCCAGAACGTGATGACGGGCACGCTGTCGCAGGAAACCGGCCTGCCCACCGACAAGCTCAACCAGTGCGCGTTCCAGCTCAACGGCGCGAGCCTGGACCCGAATCGCCCGGCGCGGCTGTTCGTGGGCGAGGGCGTGGCGGGCGGCACCATCCCCGGTGCGCGCATCCAGTTCGACGGCGTGCTGAGCGCGGGCAAGGTGCCGGATACCACCTTCCCGTATTTCCAGTTCATCGGCTTTGCGCAGACCGAAACCGACCTGACCAAGATCGCCGGCCAATACAACGGCTATGGCTTCCACGAGGTGCCGTCGAAGAATTTCCAGACGGTGGCGCAGGACTACCGCATGGCGCTGGCGGCCGACGGCTCGTTCCAGGTGTGCGACAACAAGACGGGTGGCACCTGCTCGCAAAAGGGCAAGAACTTCGTTGCGCAAGCCAACGGCAGCCTGATGTCGGCCAACTACAAGGGTGAGATCGATCCGCCCACGCTCGGCGCCACGCTGGGCCGCGCGTACCTGATCGTGGGCAAGCTGCGCGGCCAGCTGGTCCCGGTGATGATCCGCGTGGGCTACGCCAACGGCTCGGTCACCAACGGCATGCCGCTGGGCGCCGACGACGAGATCGGCATCGGCATGATGGCGCCTGCGGTCGCGGTCACGCAGGGGACGGTCAACGGTGAGTACGTCGGCGTGGACAGCAACTTCGACTACCGCACCACCGCGCTGATGGCAGCGGATGCGGCCATGCTCGACCCGTTCCACCCGTCCGACGCCTCGCTCGCCACGGCGCTCAAGCTGGACTTCTCGCAGCAGCTGGCCGGCGTGGTCACCACCACGCGCAAGGATGGCGCGGCGGGCAGCCCCACCGGCAAGTTCATCTTCACCGGCGGCGTGTTCGGCTTCCTTGAGTCGCGCAGCGGCAGCCCGTACTTCACCATTGGCGCCTTCGTGCAATGACGGCCATGCGATCCAACTTATTCCGGGAAGACAACATGACGATCAATGCCTTTCGTTTGGCGGCGCCATTGCTGATCGCCGCGCTCGCCTGGCTGGGCGGCATGCCGGCCGCCCATGCACAGAAGGCCGGTGACAACGTCGTCGCCGCCGGCTGGTTCCACATCAGCACCAGCGGCCACAGCAGCCCATTCACCACCAGCGTGATCGATGCGCCCATCAATGGCCCGCTGGGCTTGCCGTCGTCATTCACGGCGCCGGGCAGCAGCATCAGCACATCCAACGCGGACACGCTGGGGCTGACCTTCAGCCACTTCTTCACGGACCACATCGCGCTGACGGCGGTGGGCGGCATTCCGCCCAAGTTCAAGCTCTACGGCCACGGCAACCTGATCCCGCCGGGCCCGGCGGGCGCGTTGGGGCAACAGCCGCTGGGCGACCCCAGCCTGAACCCGATCATCACCAGCGCACGCCAGTGGAGCCCGGCAACGATGGTGCAGTACCACTTCTTCGAGCCTACCGCGCGCGTGCGTCCTTTCCTGGGCATCGGTGTGTCGTACAACTTCTTCACCAACATCGAGCTCAACCCGGCGTTTGCCGCGTCGATCAACAACAACCTGGGCGCCACGCTGGCCGCCGGCGCCGGCAAGCCGGGGCCGACTTCCGTGCAGGCCAAGGCGTCGAACTCGTTCGCGCCGGTGTTCAACATCGGTGGCTCCTTTGCGATCACGGACCAATGGGGCCTGAGCGCATCGGTCACCTACATTCCGCTCAAGACGACCTCGTCGATGGTCATCAAGGCGTCGGACGGCACGGTGTTGTCCACGTCCAAGGCCACCATCAGCCCGAACCCGCTGATCATGTTCGTGGCGGCGACGTATAAGTTTTGAAGGGGCCAAGGCCGTTTGCGATGACGAGGGCAGTCACTCCCTCTCCCACAAGTGTGGGAGAGGGGAGCAAACCAGCGCCAGATCAAGCCGTTCGAACTCTCGCGGCCGGTACCGTCACCGTCTTGCGCACCGGGCTGGAGAGCACCAGCGAGGTGGTCACCGAGCCATGGGCCGCGAGCGTGTCGACCACGTGCTCCAGGTCGGCCGGATCGGCAATGGCGCAACGCACGATAAAGCAATGCGCCCCGGTCACGCGATCGGCGCTCAGCACTTCGGGCATGCTCTCGAACAGCTTCACATACTTCTGGATATAGGCGTGCGTGGTCTCGATATGGATGATCGCCTGCAGGCCGACGCCCAGCGCGCGCAGGTTCACCCGCGCGCCGTAGCCCTCGATCACGCCCGCGTCTTCCAGCTTGCGCACGCGCTCGCTCATGGCTGGCTGCGACAAGCCAATGCGCTTGCCAAGCGCCGCCAGGCTCTGCCGGGCATCGGCCTGCAGTGCCTCCAGGATCAGTCGGTCTTTCTTGTCCAGCTCCATCCCATCCTCCTATGACACCCGTTGCGCGCCGCCGATGATTCATCGGTGCGCGGTGCCGATTTTCGATGCCTTGCCATTCATGGCGATGGCGTGCCGCGATTATGCTGGAGCCCAGCGCGGCTCGATGTAGAGCCCGATATCCTTCCGGAGGCAATATATGCAACTCATCGGCATGCTCGACTCACCTTATGTGCGCCGCGTGGCCATCTCGCTGCGGCTGCTGGGCCTGCCGTTCGCGCATCGGGCGGTCTCGGTGTTCAGCACGTTCGAACAGTTCCGCGCGATCAATCCCGTGGTGAAGGCGCCCACCCTGGTCTGCGACAACGGCGTGGTGCTGATGGAGTCCGGCCTGATCCTCGACTACATCGAAACGCTGGCCACGCGCAGCCTGATGCCCGCGCAGCGCGAGCAGCGCCAGCATGCATTGCGCGTGATCGGCCTGGCGCTGGCGGCGTGCGAGAAAACGGTGCAGATCGTGTACGAGCGCAACCTGCGCCCGGCGGAAAAACAGCACGCGCCGTGGATCGAACGCGTGCAGGGGCAGTTGCTTGCCGCTTACGGGGCGCTGGAGACGGAACTGGCGGGGGCCGCGCTTCCCGCGGACGAGCGCTTGCTCACGCAGGCAGACGTGAGCGCCGCCGTGGCGTGGAGCTTCACGCAGATGATGCTGCCGGCATGCGTGGATGCAACAGCGTATCCGGCGCTGACGGCGTTCAGTGCCGCCGCCGAGCGCCTTGCCGCGTTCAGGGACACACCACAGGTGTGATCCAGGCCCGCCGCGCGCCCGTCAGGCCTAGTGCGCCAGGGCCTGCGCAAGCGCGCGCAGCAGGCCGGCGCCGTCGCCGCGCCAGGCGCTGCCATGCATGCAGGCCAGCGTGGTTGGCTCCAGCAGCGCCATGCGCTCCAGCATGGCGCCGGCGCTCGGGGTGTGGGAGAAGTAATCCATGCCGCGCCGGAACGCTTCGCTCGGCCCGAGGATGTCGGCTTCGGTGAGAGCAGGGAGGTCGGCGCCGCCCTGGCTGAACAAGTCGCCGCAGAGCAAGGTGCCGGTGCGCTCTTCCATCATGAGCCCGCACTCCCAGGCATGCGGCAAGTGGGGCGTATCGAACCACCGCACCGTGTGGCGGCCAAGCTGCACGGCTTGCCCGTCCGCCAGGCCCTGCGCGGGCCGGTCGGCCAGGTCGTTGATGGACACCATGGCGGCGATGGTGCCGCACATGGGAGACGCATGGGGCGCGGCCGCGAGCCATTCGTTGAGCGAGCCGCACTCGTCGGCTTCCACGTGCGAAAAGGCAATATGGCGCAGCCGGTCCGGCGCGATCACGCTGGCCACGGCTTCGTGCACCAGCGGGAACATCTTGCGCAGCCCCGTATGGAACAACAGCGGCTCGTCGTCGACGATCAGGTACTGGTTGAAGGAGAAGCCGCCCGGGCCGCCCTCGATGTGGACCGGGGTATTGATCCGATAGATCCCGTCCGCGATTTCATGGACGTTGGTGCCCGACCGGGCATTGGTGACAGTCATCCTGCTCTCCTGGAGATCGTCGGGGCACGAGGGCCCGGCCGTCGGCGCCGGCCAGGTTCATTCTAGTCATTGACCGCAGGCATGCCACCTTTTTGCCTGCCTTGCTGCACATTTGGCGCTCGCGCACCGCCCTGGGCTGCACATGGTTCGAGCGACGGCGCAAAATGGAGACGGCGGTCCGGCATGCGGTTCTCGCGTGCCCACCGGTGGGGAGAAAGGACGTGCGCGATGGACAATGCGACTCGGACAACACCCGACGATCTGGCTTCGGCCAGCAGCGCATGCGTGCGCTTGTTCCTGTGCGGCGATGTGATGACGGGCCGCGGCATCGACCAGATCCTGCCGCACCCGGGCAAGCCGCACTTGTATGAGCATTGGCTGCATTCGGCGATCGGCTACGTCGAACTGGCCGAGCGTGCGACAGGCGCGATACCGCGGCCCGTTGATCCGGCCTATCCCTGGGGCGACGCGCTCGCGCTGCTCGAGCAATGCCAGCCGGATGCGCGCATCGTCAACCTGGAAACGGCCGTGACCACCAGCGAGGATGCACAGCCGGGCAAGGGCATCCACTACCGGATGCACCCTGGCAATGTGTCGTGCCTCACCAGCGCGCGGCTCGACTGCTGCGTGCTTGCCAATAACCATGTGCTGGACTGGGGCCGCGCCGGGCTCTACGAAACCCTGGCCGTGCTGCGCGGCGCCGGGATGCGGACCGCGGGCGCCGGACGCAACGCGGTACAAGCCGCCGCGCCCGCCGTGATCGGACTTGCGCGAGGCGCAAGGGTGCTCGTCTTTGCCTACGCGACCGAAACCAGCGGCGTGCCGGCGGACTGGGCCGCGGCGGCGGGGCAGGCCGGCGTCAATTTCCTGCCCTCCATCTCGGCGCGCGCCGCCGATGACATTGCTGGCCACGTGGCGGCGGCACGGCAGGCGGGCGACATCGTGGTGGTGTCGCTGCATTGGGGTGGCAATTGGGGCTTCGATATATCGCGCGAAGAGCGGGCCTTTGCGCACCGGCTGATCGACGGCGGCGGCGCCGATATCGTGTACGGGCATTCATCCCATCACGTGAAAGGCATCGAGGTGTATCGCGACCGCCTGATTCTCTACGGTTGCGGGGACTGCCTCAACGATTACGAAGGCATTGGCGGACACCAGCCCTATCGGCCGGACCTGGCGTTGATGTACTTCACGCACATCGACGCCGCGACCGGCGCATTGCGCGCGTTGTCAGCCGTGCCGATGCAGATCCGACATTTCAGCCTGCGCCGCGCGCCACGGGAAGGCGTGTCATGGCTGCGCGCCACGCTCGATCGCGAAGGCGGCAAGCTAGGCACGCACATGATCCGGACGGCGGACGATTTCCTGGCGCTGCGCTGGGCCAGCTAGTGTCCCGTTCCGCTGATTCGTTCGCAAAGTCTGTTGAGCTTGGAGCAGGAATTGTAGGTTGGGGGAAGTGTGCGATGTGTATGGCTTGTGGCCCGCTGACGCGGGTTTTGGCGCTTGCTGGGCGGAGTTTTCATGCTTCTAGCTGCTGTCGCGGCTGTACGGGGTTGGCCGTTTTAAACACAGCGTCTTAAGTAATGCAGCATAGTCTTCGCAGCACTTCGTTTGGTCTCTTCCAGTACTGGAAGCAGGCGTCGACCGCCGAGAGGACTT
>NZ_BAAILO010000038.1:0-46284 GCF_054589115.1 Cupriavidus sp. 8B
ATGTATCGGATATTCCAGCAGGATGAATAGCTGTCCGGTGGAGATGGGTGTAGGGAGAACAGCTAGTTGTTCAAAAAATGTGGGCACACCTAAGCCGTGAGGGGAGAGGGAGTAACAGCCGTCGTCACTTCAAACGGCGTTGGCGCACTCGTCGGCTTCGGCCAAGGCACGTGGCCCTTACACGTCGATAGCCGCATCCGACTTGACCTTCTTGCGCAGCTCGAACTTCTGGATCTTGCCCGTCGAGGTTTTCGGCAGCGGCCCGAAGTAGACCGCCTTGGGCACCTTGAAGCCCGCCAGCAAGCTACGGCAATGGGCAATCAACTCCTCGGCCGTAGCACTCGCGCCATCCTTCAACTCGACAAAGGCGCACGGCGTCTCGCCCCATTTCGCATCCGGCTGGGCCACCACCGCCACCGCGAGCACGGCGGGATGGCGGTAGATCGCGTCCTCCACCTCCACGCTGGAGATGTTCTCGCCGCCGGAGATGATGATGTCCTTGCTGCGGTCCTTGATCTTGACGTAGCCGTCCGGCGTGCAGACGCCCAGGTCGCCGGTATGGAACCAGCCGCCGGCAAACGCCTCGCGCGTGGCCTTCTCGTTCTTGAGGTAGCCCTTCATGCAGATGTTGCCGCGGAACATGATCTCGCCGATTTCCTCGCCGTCCGAGGCCACCGGCAGCATGGTGACCGGGTCCAGCACCGCCACCTCCGTCTGCAGGTGATAGCGCACGCCCTGCCGTGCCTTCTTGGTGGCGCGGTCTTCTTGCGACAGGCCGGCCCAGTCGGCCTGCTCGGCGCAGACCGCGGCCGGGCCGTAGGTCTCGGTCAGGCCATAAACGTGGGTCAGCTCGAAGCCCATGGCCTCCATCTGCGCCAGCACCGCGGCCGGCGGCGGCGCGCCCGCCACCATGCCGCGCACCGGGCCGCGCAAGCCCTCGCGCCAGGCCGGCTGGGCGTTGACCAGCGCCGTGTGCACGATTGGCGCGGCGCAAAAGTGCGTCACGCCCTCCTCGCGCATCAGGTCGAACACCAGCTTGGGCTCGAACTTGCGCAGGCAAACGTTGACGCCGGCGCGCGCCGCGATGGTCCACGGGAAGCACCAGCCGTTGCAGTGGAACATCGGCAGCGTCCACAAGTACACCGCGTGCTTGGGCAGGTCCCACTCCAGGATGTTGGAGATGGCGTTGATGGCCGCGCCACGATGGTGATAGACCACGCCCTTGGGGTCGCCGGTGGTGCCCGAGGTGTAGTTGAGCGCAATCGCATCCCACTCGTCGGCGGGCATCTGCCAGGCGAATTCGGGGTCGCCCGAGGCCAGCAGGCGCTCGTAGTCGGTCTCGCCGAAGGCCGGGGCGTCCTGCGGGCCCAGCGCATCCACCACCGCCACCACCTTCAGCCCGGGGATCTCGTTGGCGATCTGCCGCGCCAGGTCGGCAAACTCGGTATCGGCCAGCAGCACCCGCGCTTCGCCATGGCGCAGCATGAAGATCAGGTTGGAGGCATCGAGGCGGATATTCAGCGCGTTGAGCACCGCGCCCGCCATCGGCACCCCGAAGTGCGCCTCCACCATGGCAGGCGTGTTAGGCAGCAAGGCGGCAACGGTGTCGCCCTTGCCCACCCCCAGGCGCCCCAGCCCGCTGGCCAGGCGCCGCGCGCGCGCATAGGTGTCGCGCCAGTTCTGGCGCACCGGCCCGTGCACGATGGCCAGGCGGTCGCCATACACGTCGGCGGCGCGCGCCAGGAAATCGATGGGGGTCAGGGGAACGTGATTGGCCGGGTTCTTGCCCAGGCCGGTGTCGAAATCGCTTGGCATTGCCGTAGTCTCCGCATGCGCCGGCTGTGCGAGTCCTGCCCTCAGGATGCGCCTCGCACCGCCGGTCGCTGTTACTTTTCGCTGTGCAAGGCTATCATCGCACAGGACAAAGCTCTGTCGTCCGGATGACAATGCCCGTGCCGGGCCACGCCGAAATCATGCCCAGCCTGCCCGCAGCCACACCCAGATCGCCAACCCTCCCCCCCGCAGATATCACGACTCCCCCGCCCTGCACCGGCCATGCCGCCCTGCTGTCCCGGCATGAATGGTTCGCCGCGCTCGCGCCTGGCCACCAGGCGCTGGCAGCGCGGCAGGTGGTGGTGCAGGATTTTGCCGCCGGTGCCTTCGTCGCGCATCGCGGCGAGCCGTCGCGCTACTGGATCGGGGTGGAGACCGGCCTGATCAAGCTCGCGGTCTATACACCGGACGGGCGCGGCTGCACCTTTTCCGGGGTGCCGGCGGGCGGCTGGTGCGGAGAAGGCAGCGTCATCAAGCGCGAAGCCCGGAGATACGACGTCGTCGCCATCCGCGATTCCCGCGTGGCGCTGGTGCCCGACACCGTGTTCCATACCTTGCTCAACGAAAGCCTGCCGTTTGCCAGCTTTGTGGTACGCCAGTTGAACGAGCGCATGGGGCAGTTCATCGCCACCGTGCAGAACGAGCGCCTCTTGAGCGTCGATGCCCGCGTGGCGCAGGCGGTTGCCCAGCTCTTCCACCCGGCGCTGTATCCCCGGACCAGCGCGGTGCTGGAGCTGTCGCAGGAGGAAATCGGCCTGCTGACGGGGCTTTCGCGCCAGCGGGTCAACCAGGCGCTGCGGCGTCTGGCGGCCGAGGGCATGGTCGACCTGTCGTACCAGAGCATCCGAGTGACCGATCTTGAGCGTTTGCGTCACTTTGGCCTGTCGGAGCTGTAGGCAGCGGCGCAGCCACCGCCAGCGTTGAAACCTTCCTTCGTCATCGCGAAAGCCACTGGCCGCGCGAAGCCGTACAATGCGGTCTCTCCCTGGCGCAGCACCTGTTGCATGCCAGCCCGCGTCACCTGAAATTCGCATGGCACTCGTCAGCAGCACCGATCTGCGCCTCACTCACCTGCGTTTTCCCTTTGCCGTGCGCGTCGACGCGCTGCATGGCGCCGCGCGCCTGCGCGATGCGAATGCGCGCCGGGAGGTGACGCCTGGCAACCCGTTCGTGGTGCCGGCGTTTGCGTATTTCGATTGCGACCTGCTGCCGGCGCCTGGCCAAAGCACGGCCATCACGCTGCAGGAAGTGCCGGACGACGCATGCCCGCGCATGACCCTGGCCACCCTGCCGGGCTGTCCCTGCCATTCGGAAAAACACTGGTCACGCGCGCTTGCCGGCGAGATCTTCTGCCTGCCGGGGCTACCGTGGAACGCGGCACTGGTGGCGCAACGGTGGGAAGTCACCCCGCGGCTGGTACGCGCACGTCTGTTCGCCGAGGGCGAGGCGCTAGGCGCGCTGCTGCGCGAGCAGCGCGTCGCACGCGCGGTGTACCTGCTTGCAAGCGGCAGCGGCGTGCGCACCGAATGGCTGGCCGCGCAAGTGGGACTGGGCCGCGCAGCTGCCTTGACCTCCGCTTGCGCGAACGCGCTGGGCCCTGCCGCGCTGCGCCTGCTCGAAGGCAACGACGAACGCGGAACCTCTTCGGGTCCCGCGCCGCGCTTGCACCTGGCGGCATAAGAGGCCGGCCCTTGGCGCCGCCCCGCTGATCTTCTGCCTGTGCTGTCGGTGGCGCCCGCGCACTGCCACTGCTCGTGTGCGGGTTCATGCATACGTCACTGCAAGTAGCGTTCCGGCTCGCCATGGCATGGGAATGCCGCAAAAACGCAGGATCGCGCACGTCCCCCCCGCATAGCGGCGCCGCCCCGGGCTTGTAAAAAATTGCGGAAGTTGTAAAAAGGGCTGCGCACCACCCTGCTTTCGAGCCTGGACAAGTGCAGGCCCGCAAACTTGCGGTGGTTGCCCGACGCAGCCATCGGCGGGCATCAAGACGGCACACGCCCGCGCCATCCCTTGCCAGACAGGCGTTCCCTGGGTATCAGGCGAGCAAGAAGGCGAGCAAGCCGCGCCCATGTGGCGCCAGCGCACACGCCGTGGCACGCGCCTTGCACCTTTCCCAATCGCGGCACTACCGCCGCGCCATGGAGATAGAGATGGGACAGCAACAGCAACCCGGCCAAGGCCAGCAAGACCAAAACAAACAACACCAGCAAGGCGGCCAACAAGGCGGGCAGCAAGGTGGCCAGGACCAGAAGGGCGGCCAGCAACAGCAGCAGGACCGCGGCCAAGACAAGCAAGGCCAGCAAGGTCAGAAGACCGATCAGGCCGGGCAGCAAAACCAGCAAGGCCAGAAGGGTGGCCAACAAGGCCAGCGCTAACCGCATGGCGCTGCAACAGCCTTAAAGACTTGAGCTCTTTGCTCGCGGCGACGTTCACAGTCGCCGCAAAGCGCCGCCTCTTCTCGAAAGCGTGGAGGCGGCGTTGTGTTTTCTACTTAAATGCTAAGTCTATCGTTAGCGCGCCTTCAGTAGATCCAGCGCCACGTCGACGATCATGTCTTCCTGGCCGCCCACCATGCGCCGCCGGCCCAGTTCCACCAGCACGTCGACGGTCTTCAGGCCGTACTTGCCCGCCGCGGCCTCGCTGTGGCGCAGGAAGCTGGAGTACACACCGGCATAGCCCAGCGCCAGCGTTTCGCGGTCCACCCGCACGGGACGGTCCTGCAGCGGGCGCACGATGTCATCGGCGGCGTCCATCAGCTTGTACAGGTCGCAGCCGTGGTCCCATCCCATGCGCTCTGCCGCCGCGATAAAGACTTCCAGCGGCGCATTGCCGGCGCCGGCGCCCATGCCTGCCAGGCTGGCGTCCACGCGGTCGCAGCCCTCTTCCACCGCCACGATGGAGTTGGCCACGCCGAGGCTCAGGTTGTGGTGCGCGTGCATGCCGGTCTGCGTTTCCGGCTTCAGTACCTCCTTGAAGGCACGGAAGCGGTCGCGGACATCGTTCATGGTCAGCGCCCCGCCCGAGTCCACCACGTAGCAACAGGTGGCACCGTAGCTCTCCATCAACTTCGCTTGCGCGGCGAGGTTCTGCGGCGTGGTCATGTGGCTCATCATCAGGAAGCCGACGGCTTCCATGCCCAGGTGGCGCGCGTACTCGATATGCTGCCGCGAGACGTCCGCCTCGGTGCAATGCGTGGCTACGCGCACGATGCGCGCACCGGCGTCATAGGCGCCCTTCAGGTCATGGACGGTGCCAATCCCGGGCAGCAACAGCGTGGCGATCTTTGCGTGCTTCACCACGCTGGCTGCCGCCTCGATCCATTCCAGATCGGTGTGGGCGCCGAAGCCGTAGTTGAAGCTGGATCCTTGCAGCCCATCGCCGTGGGCCACCTCGATCGAATCGACCTTGGCGTCATCCAGCGCCTTGGCGATTTGCCGGGCCTGCTCGACGCTGTACTGGTGGCGGATGGCGTGGCTGCCGTCGCGCAGCGTCACATCGGAAATGTAGATCTTCTTTTGGCCTTGCATGGCAGGCACTCCTTATCTGCAGGTGAGTCAGGCGGCGGCGCGTTGGGCAAGCATGGCGCTCGCCATCCGCTCGGCGATGGTGAGCGCGGCGCTGGTCATGATGTCAAGATTGCCGGCGTAAGCCGGCAGGTAGTGCGCCGCGCCTTCCACCTCCAGGAACACCGAGGTCTTGAGCCCGCTGACCCGGCCCACGCCCGGCACCACCAGCGGCGCATCCGCCAGGATGCGGTCGAACTGCACCTTCTGCTTGAGGCGATAGCCGGGCACATACTGCTGCACCTCGGCGGCCATGGCCTCGATCGACGCGGCGATGGCGTCTTCGTCCGCCGTCTCACTCAGGCAATACACCGTGTCGCGCATGATCAGCGGCGGCTCGGCCGGGTTGAGCACGATGATGGCCTTGCCCTTCCTGGCCCCGCCGATCGCTTCGATCGCCTTGGAAGTGGTCTCGGTGAATTCGTCGATGTTGGCGCGCGTGCCGGGGCCCGCGCTCTTGCTGGAGATGCTGGCAACGATCTCGGCATACAGCACCGGCGCCACCCGCGATACGGCCGCCACCATGGGGATGGTGGCCTGCCCGCCGCAGGTGACCATGTTGACGTTATGCGCGTCCAGGTGTGCGTCGCCGTTGACCACTGGGATGCAGTAGGGGCCGATGGCCGCCGGCGTCAGGTCGATCATGCGCAGCGACGGGCGCAGGCCGCGCAGGAACGCATCGTTCTTCACGTGCGCGCCGGCGCTGGTGGCATCGAACACAACGTCGATATCGTCAAACACGGGCAGGCGCGTGAGCCCTTCCACGCCTTCGTGGGTGGTCGCCACGCCGAGGCGCGCGGCGCGCGCCAGGCCGTCCGATGCCGGGTCGATGCCGACCATCGCGCCCATCTCGATATGCGCGCCGTGGCGCAGGATCTTGATCATCAGGTCGGTGCCGATATTGCCGGAACCGATGATGGCGGCTTTCAGTTTGCGGGTCATGGATCTCTCCTGTTCGATCTCTTGCGTCATTCCACGCTGGCGCCGCTGGCCTTGACCAGCGGGGCCCAGCGCGTGCTTTCACTGTTGAGGAAGGCGCCGAACTGCTGTGGCGTCATGGGCAACGCTTCGAGGCCCTGGTCGGCAAAGCGCTTGGTTACCTCGGGCGCCTTCAAGGCCTGGACGGCCGCCTCGTTGAGGCGCGCGACGATGGCATCGGGCGTGCCGGCCTTGACCACCATGCCGAACCAGACGCCGGCATCCAGCCCACCGATGCCCAGCTCCGCAAGCGTGCGCACATCCGGCAGCGATGGCGAGCGGCGCGGCGCGGCGATGGCCAGCGGCTTGACCTTGCCGCCCTTGATCAGCGGCGAGGTGGTGATCACCGGGTCGAACATCATGTCGACCTGCCCTGCCATGACATCCTGCAAAGCCGGGGCCGAGCCCTTGTAGGCCACATGCGTCATGTGCCCGCCGGCCTTGTCGGCAAACAGGCCGCCCAGCAGGTGGCCGATCGAGCCGATCCCCTGCGAGGCATAGTTCACGCCGTTCGGCTTGCTCTTGGACAGCGCCACCAGGTCCTTGACGGAATTGACCGGGCTGCCCTGCGGCACCACCAGCACCAGCGGCGACGCCGCCAGCGCCGTCACCGGCTTGAAGTCCTTCAACGGGTCGTATGAGAAATTGCGGTACAGGCCGGGATTGATCGCGAACATCTCCGTGGCGGCCACGAACATCGTGTAGCCATCCGCGTCGGCGCGCTTGACCGATTGCGCCGCGATCTGGCCGCCACCGCCAGGCCGGTTCTCGACCACCACCGGCTTGCCAAGGCCGGCCTGCATCTGCTGCGCCATCTGGCGCGCAATCATGTCGGTCACGCCGCCCGCGGGGAACGGCACCACGATGGTCAGCGGGTGGCTGGGGAAGGTGTCGGCATGGACGGGGGCGCCGCCAAGCACGCCGGCGGTCACGAGCAGTGCGCCTGCGAGGATGGATTGGGTGGTTTGCATGTTGTCTCCTTGTGTATTTCTAATGCGGTGCAAAAGCTTGATGCGCCGTGCCTCAGTCCGGTGCGAACCGTGCCCGCACACTGCCGATGCCGCTGATGCGGGCCTCGAAGCACTGCCCGGGCTGCGCGGCCACCATCGGACCCAGCGCACCGGTCAGGATCAGGTCGCCGGCACGCAGCGGGTCGCCCAGCGAGGCCAGCTTGCGCGCCAGCCAGACTGCCGCGTTGAGCGGATGCCCAAGGCAATCCGCGCCCGAACCCGTGGAGACGCGCTCGTCGTCGCGCAGCATCTCCATCTTCACGGTCTTCAGGTCCAGGCCGGCCAGCGGCACGGGCACCGCGCCCAGCACCACCAGAGCGCTGGAGGCGTTGTCGGCCACGGTATCCACGTACGAGATATCCCAGTTGCGGATGCGGCTGCCGACCACTTCAATCGCGGGCAGCACGTAAGCGACGGCATTGATGAGGTCGACCAGCGTGGCGTCCTCGGCCGTGACATCGCGGCCGAGCACCAGCGCGACCTCGGCTTCGGCCTTCGGCTGCAGGGTGCGTGCGACGGGAATCGGCTCGTCGTCGCCAAAGACCATGTCGGCGAACAGGGTGCCAAAGTCCGGCTGGTCCACGCCAAGCTGGCGCTGCACCGCAGGAGAGGTCAGGCCGATCTTGCGGCCAACCACGCGCCGGCCCTGGGCGCGCCACGCATCGACATTGGCACGCTGGATGGCATAGGCCATCGCCGCATCGCCGGGCGGGATCTCGCCCCGCAGCGGCTCGATCGGCGTGCGAGCCTGCTCTGCCTCGCGCAACCGTCTGGCGAGCGCAAGGGTCATTTCCTGGTTTGACATGGTTGGGTCCTTGTTGCGTTATACGCGCGCGGCGACGGGCTGTGCCTGCATCACGCCGAAGCCCGCGATCCATTCATCGATAGGCCGGTAGTACTCGATCGATGCCACGTAGGGCCCGGCAGCAGCTAGCGCGCCAAACGCGGCGATCCAGGTACGGATCTCGTGCGCCGACTTGCCGGCGTCGCGCGTGATGTCGCCATTGCGCATGGCATCCACCGCTGCGAGGTTGCCGCAGGCCAGCCGTTCCAGGAAGGCGCGGTCCCATGCCGGGTTGAGCGGATGCAGGGGGCTATCGCCGGCGGTGAAGGCCTGCGCGGCCGCCACGGTACGCGCCTGGCGGGCGGCACGCGATTCCGGCGGCGGGTTGCGCCCGGCGATCAAGCGCTCGGCGACCTCCGCGTTGGCCGAAGCGATTTCCGGCACGGGCGGCTCGTGCGAGATGCCGCCCGAGCCCACCAGCAGCACGCGCTTGCCGAGGCCCTGCAGGAAGCTGCCGATGGCGTCGCCAAGCAGCCGCGCACGCCGGCACGTCGCCATGGGCGGCGCCACCGAGTTGATGAAGACGGGGATGACCGGGCAAACGTCCAGCCCGCCCAGCAACACTTCCAGCGCCTGCGCGCAGCCGTGATCCACCTGCATGCGGTACGACACAGCCACATCCACGTCGCGGTCCAGCACGGCCTGGGCCATGGCCAGGGCGGTGTCGCGCGGCACGTCGAGCGGCCCCGCCAGGCTCTTGAAGTCGCCAATGGCGCTGGCCGCAACCCCGATGCAGAACTGCGGCATCACGTCGTAAAAGAAGCCATTGAAATGATCCGGAGCAAAGACCACCACCAGCTCCGGCGCAAAGGCTTGCACGCGAGCGCGCGCCGCGGCCTGCACGCGCTCCACTTCGGCCACGATCTCCGGAGCCGGGTCGTGGTAGCCGTGCAGCGGCGTGTGGGACAGGCATTCGAGATGCATCGGCATGTCAGGCTCCCCGTGCAAAGGCGATGGCGCGGTCGCCTACCGGCGCCGTCCCTGGCTGCGCCGGCAGGGCGCCCGGCGCAGCGCAGGCTGACCCCGACACATCGGCCAGGGCGAGCTTGCCGGCCAGCGCGTGGATGGCGTCGGACACCTGCTGCGGCGAGCACATGCCGGCGATAAAGCGGTCGGGGCGCAGCAGCACCACGGAGTCCGGCAGTTTGCCGAACCATTCCTTGAGACGCCCGGCGGCATCGCCGATGGCGATCACCCCTTCCGGCACGTCGTCGCGATAGGCAAGCTGCGTATCGGGCTTGGCCATGACGAAGCAGGCGCCGAGCTTTTCCCAGACGGCGCGCGCTTGCGGCGTCAGGCCGAAGGTTGGGTCCGCACCCCACGCGATGATGGCGAAGCGATTGCCGATGACGTCGTCCAGGCGCGCGGTATCGCCTTCCTCGGTCCGCACCATCGGCTGGATGAACATGCGCCCAACCGGCGAGCCGCCGGCGGGGTCGCGGCCGTGGACGAGCCGGCCAACCAGCGAATCCCGCTTCTCGCTCATCAGGCCCAGCATGCGTCCCAGCGGCGAGTTGCCGCAGCGTTCCAGCAGGCGCGCGAGGAACGGATCGTCACCCTGGCGCTCGGGCAGCAGCACCACGCCCGATTCGTAGCGTGGCATGGGCTTGAAGCGCATCTCCACGAAATACTGCTTGACCGAGGGAAACACGTTCAGCACACGGGTCAGCCCGTCGCGCAGCGATGCCCCGAAGCGGCTGGCCGGCGCGAAGATGTCGCCCGCCACCTCGGACAGGTGAATCATCGAACGCGCATGGGCGCGGCGCTCCATGCCGTAGGTATCCAGCAGGCAGTCCTGCGCCACGCCCTTGACGACCATCGCTAGCTTCCAGCCCAGGTTGCTCGCGTCGCGGATGCCGCTGTTGTAGCCCTGCCCCTGCCAGACCGGCATGATGTGCGCGGCGTCGCCCGCCAGCAGCACGCGCTTGACGCGGAACGTCCGCGCCAGCCGCGCGTTGTGCGTATAGACGCGCTTGCGGATGTAGTCGACCTTGTCCGGATCGGCCACCACCTTGCGGATCAGCGCGGCGAGGTTCTCCGGCCGGGACAGCGCTTGCTCCGTCTCGCCGGGCATGACCATGAACTCGAAGCGGCGGATCCCGTGGGGCAGCGCGGCCGACACATAGGGGCGCGTCGGGTCGCAATGCATGTAGATATGCGGCGTGCCGATCGGGTCGTTGCGCACGTCCACCACGATCCACTGGTTGGGCTTGGTGCGGCCTTCGAAAGGCACGTCCAGCGTGCGCCGCACGACGCTGTTGCCGCCATCGCAGCCGGCCAGGTAGCCGGCGCGGATCGAAGTGACGCGCCCGAGCGCGTCCTCCGCGCGGATCGTCACGCCGTGTTCGTCCTGCGTGAAGCCCGACACGCCGTGGCCGAACAGCACCTGCACATGGGGAAACCGCTGCAGCCCCTCGTACAGGATCCGGTCCGCCAGCGGCTGGATAAAGGCATTGCGGCGGGACCAGCCGAACTCGTCGGTGCGCGGCTCGATCGACGCAAAGCAGCGGCCGGTGTGCGTGACAAAGCGCATCCAGTGGTGCGGCGTGGTATGCGGCAGCAGTGCATCGGCCAGGCCGACCGACTGGAACACCCGCAGGGCCTCGTCATCCAGGCCGATGGCGCGGGGGTAGTCGATGATCTGGTCCAGCTTCTCGACCAGCACGACGCGCACGCCCTGCAGGCCAAGGATATTGGCGATCATCAGCCCGACGGGGCCGGCGCCGATGATGGCGACGTCGGTGTTCAGATCTTGCGGACGAGCGTCTGCGCCCACCATCTCGATGGCGTTGTTCATGTCTCCTCTCTCCTGCTTGTGCCGTATTGGCTGTATTTGCCGTAACTGCCGGATTCGCCCGGCTTACACCGTGGTCGCTTCGGGCACGGCGTTGCCGAGCAGGAAGTTCAGGTGGATACGGTTGAAGGTGGCGGCATCCTCGAACTGCGGCCAGTGCCCGCAGCCGTCCATCACCGTGAACAGCGCGCCGGGGATCATGGTGGCGATGCGGCGGCCTTCCGAGACATCCGCGGTCGGGTCATCGGAGGTCCACAGCACCAGCGTGGGCGCCTGGATGCGGCCGTAGTGCTCGGCGCGAAGGATGTTGCGCTGGCGCGTTTCCATGTCCTGCAGCACCATGTTGTCGCGCTGGGCGTCGACCATGCCGGGCTGCGCGTAGATCGCCTGGCGGGTGGCGATCAGGTCGTCGAAGGCCTTGCTCTTGTCGGCCATCAGCCATTCCACGCGCGCCTTGATGAAGTCCCAGCCCGGCTCTTCCACGGCGCGCATGGACAGCGTCTTGAGGCGTTCCATCACCACCGGGTCGGCCTGCGAGCCGCCGGCCGTGTTCAGTACCAGCCGCTCCACCCGCTCGGGATGGTCAATGGCGAGGCGCGAGGCCACCCAGCCGCCCAGCGATTCCCCGCTGAACGAGGCGCGCGCGATGCCAAGGGTATCCATCACGCGGATCACGTGGTCCACATAGTCCGGGATCTCCCGGCCGCCGGCCGGCTTGTCGGTCCAGCCGTGGCCGATCATGTCGATGGCCCACACGTCGAAATGCTCGGCATGCGACTGCAGGTTGCGCACGTAGGCCTCGGCGTGGCCGCCGACGCCGTGCAGCAGGATCAGGGCCGGCTTGTCATTGCTGCCAGCGTGCAGGTAACGGGTGCGGATGCCCTTGGCATCCAGCCAGCCCTGGCTGAAGGACACGCCGCGCAGCTCTGCCCAGATGCTCTGGAACTGCAGGCTGGGCTGGCTGGACTGGGCGGGCTTGAGGCTGGTGGCGGCGTTCGACATGGAGTCTCCTTCGTCAGTGCGCGTTTAAGTAGTACTGCGCAGTGTAGAGACCCGATTGCGCCGCGACAAAAAAACGAACAGAATGTGCAAGGAGTGCACAACGTTGATTTAAAAGGACTTTTTATGCCCGCCAGCCGAACCTCGCCCTACGCCAGCGTGCGCGGCCTTACCCGCGGGCTGGACGTGCTCAAGGCGCTGAACCGGATGGAAAGCGGGCGCGGCACCGCCCTGCAACTGAGCGAGTTGACCGGGCTGCACCGCACCACGGTCAGGCGCCTGCTGGAGACGCTGATCGCGGAAGGTTTCGTGCGGCGCAGCGAGTCGGACGACAGCTATCGCCTGACGCTGCAGGTCAGGGCCTTGAGCGAAGGCTTCAATGACGATGAGTGGATTTCCACCATCGCCGCGCCGCTGATGGGCGAGCTGCTGCAGCGCGTGCTGTGGCCGTCGGACCTGACGACGCCCGACGGCGACGCCATGATCATTCGCGAGACCACGCACCGCTTCAGCCCGCTGTCCTTTCACCGCGCGATGGTGGGGCGGCGCCTGCCGATGCTGTCGACAGCCGCCGGACGGGCCTATTTTGCGTTTTGCGGCGACGGGGAACGGGAGGACATGCTCAACCTGCTGCGCTCAGGCGGCGGCGGCGATGAGCAGGCGGCGCTGGCCAACAACGCCGCCTATGTCCGCAAGCTGGTCGAGCGCGTGCGCGCGGATGGCTTTGGGTCGAATCGCGGCGACTGGCTGGAGCAGCGCAAGATCGGCGCGGTCGCCGTGCCGATCCGGCACGCGGACCGCGTGCGCGGCAGCCTCAATGTGGTGTATCTCGCGCGCGCCTTGAGCGAGGAAGAGGCGGTCAAGCGCTTCGTCGGCCCGCTGCAGGACATTGCGAACCGCGTGCAGGCAGCGATGGTCTCGCCGCCGACGGCGCGCAGCGCGTCTTAGGTGGCATCCTTGCGCGCGCGGTCGAAGTCAACTCAATCCAGCTCGATCTTGTGCGCGCGGATCAAGGCGCCCCATTTGGCGCGCTCACGGGTTACGAACTCGGCAAAGCCCGCCCGGCTGTCGCCCATGGGCTCAAGTCCAAGCTCTTGCATCTGCCTGACCACCGCCGGGTCCTTCAGCGCCGCTGCAATGGCCGCGTTGAGCTTGTCGACAGAGGCCGGCGGCGTGCCGGCCGGCACCACCACGCCCTGCCACGCAAACGCCGTGAACCCGGGCAGCCCAGCCTCGGCAAAGGTCGGCACATCCGGCAGCACCGCCGAGCGCTGCTCCGCGGGCAGCGCAATGGCGCGCAGGCGGCCGGCGCGGATCAACGGCACCGCGGCCGAGAGATCGGCCATCATGAAGTCGACCTGTCCGCCCGCCACATCCTGCAGCGCGGGCGGCGTGCCCTTGTACGGGGCGTGGACGGCGCTAGCCTGCACGCGGTCGAGCAGCAGCTCGGCGCTCAGGTGGTGCGGGCTGCCGGTGCCGACAGAGGCATAGGTAGCCTTGCCCTGCCCCGCTTTCAGCCACGCGATGAACTCAGGCAAGGTCTTCATCGGCAAGGCCGGGTTGGCTACCAGCACCACGGGCAGCTTCACCAGCGAGGTCACCAGCGTGAAATCCTTGGCAGCGTCATAGGGCAGCTTGCGATACAGCGCTGGGTTAAGTACCAGCGTGCCCTGCCCGGCTGTCAGCAGCGTGGCGCCGTCGGCGCGCGCCTTGGCCACGTCCTGCGCCGCGAGGATGGTGGCGCCGCCCGGCTTGTTGTCCACCACGAAGTTCTGGTGCATGGCCGGCGCGATCTTCTGCGCGACGATGCGCGTGGCCAGGTCGCTGCCGCCGCCGGCGGTGTAGGGCACCACCCAGCGTGCGGCGGGGTCGGCGGCGTGGGCCTGGGTGGCAACGCTCAGCGCTACCGTGATTGCCAGCACGAGGCGGAATGCATGGCGCATGGTGAGAAGCGAGCTCGCGCGTCGCGGGCAGGCTGATGCTTGCACGTTGTGTCTCCTTTTGTATTTTTTGGGACCTGCCAACTACTTGATGTCTTGCTTTGGTTTGCTCTGAGGGGAGAGGGAGTAACTGCCGTCGTCATTTCAAGCGGCGTTGGCGCACTCTTCGGCTTCGACGGATGCCGCCGGTTTGCTCCCCTCTCCCGCGCAGCGGATGAGGGGTCGGGGGAGAGGGCGAGCGCTCGTCATGCCTTCGTGCTGGACAAAACCATTGGCTTTGCTTCCAGTGGCTCCTAGCTAAGCCACCCCTCTCCCCGGCCCTCTCCCCCTGAGGGGAGAGGGAGAGACAGCCGTCGTCGTAGCGCATGGCCTTGGCCCGTTCGGCGGCTTCGTCCAGCGCTCCTGGTGCGCGGCTAATACGTCTTGTCCCCGCCGCCCACCGCGCCGCCCTGCCCCTTGAACTGCGCGGCGAGGCTCTCTGCCGCGCGAGCCAGCATCGTGGCATCCACGCCAACCGCGGTGAACGTGGTGCCCAGCGCCATGTACTGCCGCGACTGCGCCACATCGGCGCTGAGAATGCCCGCGCCCTTGCCGGCCTGGCGAATGCGCGCGATGGCGTCGGCGATGGCGCTTTGCACGTCCGGGTGGCCCGGGTTGCCGAGATGGCCCATGTCGGCGGCAAGATCCGCCGGGCCGATAAACACGCCATCCACGCCTTCGGTGGCGGCGATCGCGTCGAGGTGCGCGAGCCCCGCGCGCGTTTCCACCTGCACCAGCACGCACATCTCGCGGTTGGCTTGGGCCAGGTAGCCGTCGACACGGTTCCAGCGCGAGGCTCGGGCCATCGCGCTGCCCACGCCACGCACGCCTTGCGGCGGGTAACGCGTGGCGGCGACCGCGGCGGCGGCCTCGGCGGCACTTTGCACCATCGGCACCAGCAAGGTCTGCACGCCCAGGTCGAGCAGCTGCTTGATCTGCACGGTGTCGTTCCACGAGGCACGCACCACCGGCCGCACCGGATAGGCGGCCAGCGCCTGCAACTGCGCCAGGATGGACGGCACGGTGTTGGGTGCGTGCTCGCCGTCGATCAGCAGCCAGTCGAAGCCGGCGTCGGCCAGCACTTCGGCGGTGTAGGGACTGGCCAGGCCGAGCCACAGGCCAATCTGCTGCTCGTTCGCGGCGAGCGCGCGCTTGAAGGTATTGAGGGGGATTTCCATGATGGCGGTATCGGGACGTTGGCGTCAGGCGAAGTGGCATGCCACGGCGCCCAGCGCGCCGTAGTCTACATGGAATGTATCACCCGGGCTGGCCGCAACCGGCCGGGTGAAGGAGCCGCCGAGGATCACCTCGCCGGCTTCCAGGCCCACGCCAAACGGATGCAGCTTGTTGGCCAGCCATGCCACGCCGTTGGCGGGATGGTTGAGCACGCCGGCGGCCACGCCGGTCTCCTCGATCACGCCGTTGCGCGACATGATGGCCGAGACCCAGCGCAGGTCCACATCGAACGGCCGCACCGGGCGCCCGCCCATCACCACGCCGGCATTGGCGGCGTTGTCGGCGATGGTGTCGAACACCTTGCGCGGGCGCTTGCTGTCGGGATCGATCCCATGGCTGCGCGCATCGATGATCTCCAGCGCGGGAATCACGTAGGCCGTGGCGTCATACACGTCGAACAGCGTGCAGTTCGGCCCCTTGAGCGGCTTGTCCAGCACGAAGGCCAGCTCCACTTCCACGCGCGGCACGATAAAGCGGCCCGGGGGGATCGTCGCGCCGTCCTGTAAGAACATGTCGTCGAGCAAGGTGCCGTAGTCCGGCTCGTCGATCTGCGAGGACAACTGCATGGCGCGCGAGGTCAGGCCGATCTTGTGGCCCTTGATGGTGCGGCCTTCAGCCAGCTTGTGGGCCAGCCATTCGCGCTGGATGGCGTAGGCATCTTCAATCGTGATGTCGGGATGGTCCAGCGAGATTTGCCGGATCTGCTTGCGCGATTGCTCGGCGTCGTGCAGGCGATGGGCGATCTGGCGGATCAGCTCTGGGCTGAGCATGGGGTCTCCGTGGGATGCGTTGAACGTTGAGCGTTGAGAGTTGGGGGCCGGCCGACGGTGGAACCGGTCAGGCCTTCTTGAAGCGGGCGTGCACGTTGTTGTGCTTGTAGCTGCCGCCCTCGTTGAACTCGACCAGCTCCATCGACAGCGCCAGGTAGCGCCGCGCATACAGCTCGGCAAAGTGCGCCTTGACAGCCTCGAACAGCGCATCGCAGGCCGCCTTCTTGGCCGCCTCGGGGCGCCCGGCGCCGATCTTCAGCGTGATGTGGACGAAGGCGTAGTCTTCCTCGCCGTCGGCCATGCGGTAGTCGGTCAGCGCCAGCGCGCGCGAGCGGATGCCACCGATGGGAAACACGCCGTCCTGGGCGATCAGCACGTCGTTGATGGTCTTGAGCAGGGCCGGCACGCGCGCGTCGGCGCGGATATTGTCGGTGTACTCGACGATGATGTGGGGCATTGGCGGCCTCTCCAATAAGGCGTGAATCGTGATCCGTCAGCGCACCGGGAAGATCGCATTGATCTGGCCGGTGCCAGAGCTGGTGAAGTAGTCGGTGACGATCTCCACCGGCCGGTCGTACTTGTCCCAGCCCAGCAAGCCGAGCAGCATGGCGGTGTCGTGCATGCCGCCCTCGCCGATGCAGTGCTCGTTGTACTCCGGCAGCATGCGGCAGAAGGTGGCCCAGTCGCCTTGCTTCCAGAGTTCCACGACGCGCAAGTCCACCTGCTTGAAGAACTCGCGGCTGATCTGGTGGATGCTCTCCTCGGGGCTGTTGTTGTCGTTGAAGCGGTGCGACAGCGAGCCGCTGGCGAGAAACGCCACATTGGCATCGCTGGCCTCGATGGACGCGCGCAGCGCCTCGCCAAAGCGGCGGCTTTCGTCAAGCTGGTGCCAGGCGCACCAGGCCGCGATCGATACCACCTTGAAATGGCGGTCGGCGTTCATGTAGCGCATCGGCACCAGGGTGCCGTATTCCAGCTCCAGGCTGGCGATCTCGTGGGCGCGGGTCATCACGCCTTGCTCGGTGGCGGTGCTGGCGATCAGGCGGCCCAGTTCGGGGTTGCCGTCATAGGCGTAGGCCATGTCCTTGATGAAGTGCGGCAGCTCGTTGCTGGTGTAGATGCCCTCGAAATGCCCATTGCAGTTGACGTGATAGCCGGCATTGACCAGCCAGTGCACATCGGCCACCACGATGGTGTCCACCCCAAGCTCGCGGCAGCGCCGGCCGATCTCGCGGTGGCCGGCGATTGCCGCCTCGCGGCAGCCGTAGTGCTTGCCGGGCAATTCCGATAGGTACATCGACGGCACGTGCGTGATCTTTGCCGCGAGTGATAGTCTGCCCATTGCGGTGTCTCCTGTCTTGTCATGGCGCCAGTGCCGGGTCGAAGCCGCTCACTTCGGGCGCTGGCAAAGGCGATCGTTCTCAAACGCCCCAGCGCGGAATATGATGCCCGCCCATCGAGATGCACACGTTCTTCACCTCCGCAAACACCTCGAAGCTGAACTCCCCGCCCTCGCGCCCGGTGCCGGATGCCTTGGTGCCGCCAAACGGCTGGCGCAGGTCGCGCACGTTCTGGCTGTTGACGAACACCATGCCGGCCTCAATGCCGCGCGCCAGCCGGTGCACCTTGCCAACGTCCTGCGTCCAGATGTACGAGGCCAGGCCGTAGGCGGTGTCGTTGGCCATGGCCAGGCCATCGTCCTCGCCCTTGAAGGGGATCAGGCAGGCCACCGGGCCAAAGATTTCTTCCTGCGCCACGCGCATGTGGTTCTCCACATTGGCGAGCACCGTGGGCTGCACGAAGTTGCCGTTGCGCAGGTGCGCCGGCAGGTCGGCCGGGCGCTCGGCGCCGCCGGCCAGGATGGTGGCGCCTTCCTGCTCGCCCAGGCGGATATAGCCAGTCACCTTCTCCCAGTGCTGCTGGGTGATCATGGCGCCCACGTGGGTCTGCTCGCTGGTCGGGTCGCCCACGCGCAGCTTCCTGGCGCGTTCGGCAAACTTGCCGACGAATTCGTCGTAGACCGTGTCCTGCACGAAGATCCGCGAGCCGGCGGTGCAGCGCTCGCCGTTGATCGAGAAGATGGTGAACAGCGCGGCGTCCAGCGCCCGCTCCAGGTCGGCGTCGTCAAACACCAGCACCGGGGACTTGCCGCCCAGTTCCATCGAGAACTTCTTCAGGCCGGCGCGTTCGATGATGCGCTTGCCGGTGGCGGTGCCACCGGTGAACGAAACCGCGCGCACGTCCGGGTGGCGCACCAGCGCATCGCCCGCGCTGGCGCCGTAGCCCTGCACCACGTTGAGCACGCCGGCCGGCACCCCGGCTTCCAGCGCCAGCATGCCGAGCTGGTCGGCGGTGAGCGGCGACAGCTCTGACATCTTCAGCACCGCGGTGTTGCCCAGCGCCAGGCACGGCGCGACCTTCCAGGTGGCGGTCATGAAGGGCACGTTCCACGGCGAGATCAGCGCGCACACGCCCACCGGCTGGTAGAGCGTGTAGTTGAGCATCTGGTCATCGACCGGGTAAGTGCGGCCGTTCATCTGCACGCACACCTCGGCGAAGAAATTGAAGTTCTCGGCGGCGCGCGGGATCAGCTGCTTGCCGGTCTGCGCGATCGGCAGGCCGGTGTCCTGCGTTTCCAGCGCGGCAAGATGCGGCACGTGCTCGGTGATCAGGTCGGCCAGGCGGCGCATGATGCGGGCGCGCTCCTTGGCCGGCGTATTGGCCCATTTGGGAAAGGCGGCCTTGGCGGCTGCCACGGCGGCGTTGACTTCCGCCTCGCCGCCCGCTGCCACCGTGGCGATCTCCTCGCCGGTGGCCGGGTTCCAGGTGGTGAATGTGTCCTTGCTGTCAACCTGCTTGCCGTCGATCCAATGCTTGATCATGTCTTCCTCCTTGTTGGCGCGTGGCGCTTCAGCGCACGCTGCCGTATTCGGTAGCCGAGGCAATGGTGTTGACCAGCCGCCCCACCCCTTCGATCTCAGTGACGATCTCATCGCCCGGCTGTGTATCGGCCAGCCCTTCCGGCGTGCCGGTGAGGATCACATCGCCCGCTTCCAGCGTCATGAAGCTGCTGAGGTATTCGATCAGCCACGGGATGCCGAAGATCATGTCGCGGGTGCTGCCTTGCTGAGTCAGCTTGCCGTTGACGGTGGTGGTCAGCGCGAGGTTCATCGGATCCGGCACGTCGTCGCGGTCC
Organism: Cupriavidus sp. 8B; assembly: GCF_054589115.1. Lineage (NCBI taxonomy): Bacteria > Pseudomonadati > Pseudomonadota > Betaproteobacteria > Burkholderiales > Burkholderiaceae > Cupriavidus > Cupriavidus sp. 8B. Next base: position 19,206 of record NZ_BAAILO010000038.1, read on the forward strand.
ACCAGCCACGGCCCCAGCGGCGTGCAGGTATCGCGGTTCTTCACCCGCAGGTTGGGGCGATAGTAGTTTTCCAGGTAGTCGCGGATGGCGTAATCGTTGGCGACCGTGTAGCCGCGCACATGGTCGTAGGCCTGCGCTGCCTTGATGCCGCGCGCCGTGCTGCCGATCACCACCGCCAGCTCGCACTCGTAGTGCATGTACTTCACGCCCTCGGGCCGGATGGTGTGGGCCCGGTGGCCGATGAACGCGCCCGGCCCCTTGAGGAAGACCAGCGGTTCTTCCGGCGCCTTGAAGGCCAGTTCGCGCGCATGGTCGGCATAGTTCAGGCCGAGCGCAAAGGTGGTGCGCGGCGCCACTGGCGGCAGCCACGTCACGGCGTCTTCGCTGACCATGCGGCCATCGTCCAGGCGCAATGCGCCTTCGCCAGCGGGCTGCGCGGTGTGGACCAGGCCATCGAAGGCTACGCGTGCGGTTCTCATGCTGCCTCCCCGGGCGCTGCCTTGATGCCGTGCCGCAAGCGTCCTACGTGTTCGATCTCGATCTCCACCGTGTCGCCGGCACGCGCCAGCGGCGCGCCTTCGGGCACGCCCGCCAGCAGCACGTCGCCGGCTTCGAGCGACATGAAGGCGGTGACATCGGCCAGCAACTGCGCCACCGGGCGCAGCAGGTTGCCCGTGTGGTTGCGCTGGCGCTCTTCGCCGTTGATGCGCACCACCATGGCGAGCGCGTCGGCGTTGGCTACCTGCTCGCGGGCCATCACCCACGGGCCGATCGGGCAATAGCCGTCGCGGCACTTGTGGCGCACCGCCGGGCGGTAATAGCTGGCATGCGGCACGCTCACATCCGACACCACCGTGTACCCGGCGATATAGTCCGCGGCCTGCGCCGGGTCGATGCGGGTTGCGCGCCGGCCGATCACGATGCCCAGCGCGGCGCCGATCTCCAGGGTCTCCTGGCCCGGTGGCAGCTCGACAAGGCTGCCATGGGCGGCCAGCGTATTGGCCGGCTTGATGTAGAGGATAGGGCCCGCCGGCGGCGCCTGGTAAGGGGCCGCATTGACGCTGTCGCCAAGGGCCGCAAGCGCGCCCTTGAAGTTCAGCAGCGTGCCGTACACCGTGCCGGTGATGGCGGGCTGCCACATGAATTCGCCCTCGCGCAGGGCGCGCCCGCCGTCCAGCGGCAGCAAGGTGGCACCGTCCACCGGCACTGCCCGCACTGGCCGGCCGCCGGCGGCGATTCTGGCTTGTCGCATCGTGCTCCTCTCTGGTTGCGTCCGCGCTTGCCAGGCGCTTGCGCTGCCCGGCTGGCGGATCGTCGAGGACGGATCGCCCGTTGGCGCCGCCTGTACTTAACATGTTAATTAGATTGCGCCGGAGTTTCAACCCTATTGTGAGCCGCGCCACCGTGATCTTGCCGCCTGGCCCTTCGCGCCCTCGTCGGCGCCTGTCATCGTGCTGTCATGCAGCATCCCCAGAATTCGCCCTGTACCGGGTTTCGCCTTGCCGCAGCGCGATTGTGATAACGCACCGCAGCAGTAAAAAGGCTTGCTACCCGATTTTTTTGCGGCTTGAATGAAAACGTTTTCATTTTGACCGCCATTGCGTGCCTGGTTCGCCATGCGCGCAATGTGATCCCGAAACCAAGACCGGAAGCTCTTACGTGAAGCGCACCCAGGACCGCTCCAGCAGCACCGCCCCAGACGCCGTCGGCACTGCCACGCTGGTGGACGTGGCGCAGGCAGCGGGCGTATCGCTAGCCACCGCGTCGCGCGCGTTCAACAGCCCGGCGCTGGTGCGCGAAGGCACCGCGCAGCGTGTGCTGGACGCCGCACGGCAACTGAGCTTCCGCCCCAACCTGCTCGGCAGCAAGCTGCGCGCGCAGCAAAGCCGGATGATCGGCGTGATGCTGCCCACCCTGGAAAACGCAGTGTTCGCCGAATGCTGGCGCGGCATCGAGGACGCCGCGCTGGCCGCCGGCTACTCGCTGATGCTGGTGACCAGCGCCTACGACCCCGCGCGCGAACGCGAGCGCATCGAATACCTGCTGCGCCACCGGGTCGACGGCATGGTGCTCACGGTGGCCGACGCCGCGCGCAGCGCCGTGCTCGACCAGCTCGATGCCGAAGGCGTGCCCTATGTGCTGGCCTACAACCAGGCCGCCGCGCGCGGCCAGCGCCACTCGGTCTCGGTGGACAATCGCGGCAGCGCCCGCGAAGGCGTGCAAGCGCTGATCGCGGCCGGGCATCGCCGCATCCGCGTGGTCTCCGGCGCCTTCATCGCCTCCGACCGCGCGCGCCAGCGCTTCGAGGGCTACCGCGACGCCATGCACGCGCACGGCCTGCAAGCCGCGCCGCCGCTTTGCCTGCCCTCCCACACCGCCAGCAACGCCGACCAGATCCGCGCGCTGGCCGCCGGGCCGGATGCGCCCACCGCATTTTTCTGCACCAACGACCTGCTGGCGATCGGCGTGATCTCCGACCTGAAGCGGCTCGGCCTGCGCGTGCCGCGCGACATCTCCGTGCTGGGATACGACGGCATCGCGCTGGGCGCGCTGGTGGAGCCGGCACTGGCAACAGTGATGCAGCCCAATACCGAAATTGGCGAGCGCGCCGTCGCGCAGTTGCTCAAGCGCTTCCGCCATGCCGCCGCCGACGCGACCGACGCGATCGACGCGACGCGCGGCGCCAAACCTGGACGCATTACCTTGCTGCCCCATGGCCTGCGCCTGGGCGGCACTGTAGCCGCACCGGCATGACCCCGGCATGACCCTTCGCCAACCGCTTTCCCCCTGCCCCAGCCCACGTATGCAACCCAAGGAGTCCACCATGCAAGCAACCCGTTCCTGGCACAAACCGCTGCGCCGGATCGCCAGCGCGCTCGGCGCCGCCGCCGTCTGCGCATTCAGCCAGGGCGCGGCAGCGCAAACCGCGATCTGCTACAACTGCCCGCCCGAATGGGCCGACTGGGCCTCGCAGATCCGCGCCATCAAGGAAAAGACCGGTGTCACGGTGCCGCATGACAACAAGAACTCCGGCCAGTCGCTCGCGCAGCTGGTCGCCGAAAAGGGCAGCCCGGTAGCGGACGTGGTGTACTACGGCGTGACCTTCGGCATCCAGGCCAAGAAGGACGGCGTCACCGCCCCCTACAAGCCGGCCCACTGGAACGACATCCCAGACGGCCTCAAGGACCCGCAAGGCAACTGGTTCGCCATCCACTCCGGCACGCTTGGCTTCATGGTCAACGTCGACGCCCTGCGCGGCAAGCCCGTGCCGCAATCGTGGGCCGACCTGCTCAAGCCCGAATACAAGGGCCTCATCGGCTACCTGGACCCGGCCAGCGCCTTCGTCGGCTATGTCGGCGCGGTTGCCGTCAACCAGGCAATGGGCGGCTCGATGGACAACTTCGGCCCGGCCTTCAAGTACTTCCGCGACCTGCAGAAGAACCAGCCCATCGTCCCCAAGCAAACCGCCTATGCCCGCGTGCTCTCCGGCGAGATCCCGATCCTGCTGGACTACGACTTCAACGCCTACCGCGCCCGCTACAAGGACAAGTCCAACGTCGCCTTCGTGATTCCCAAGGAAGGCACGGTGGTGGTGCCGTACGTGATGAGCCTGGTGAACAAGGCGCCGCACGATGCGGATGGCAAGAAGGTGCTGGATTTCGTGCTGTCCGATGCGGGCCAAGCCCTGTGGGCCAATGCGTACCTGCGCCCCGTGCGCAGCGCCGCCGTGCCCAAGGAAGTGCAAGCCCGGTTCCTGCCGGCAGCGGATTACGCGCGGGCCAAGCCGGTGGATTTTGGACAGATGGCGGATGCGCAGAAGGGGTTCAGCGAACAGTATTTGAAGGAAGTCCGTTGAATGGCTAGCGCTAGCGGGTGAGTGCGGCCGGTCGCTCTTGACGAGCGCCCGCCCTCTCCCCCAACCCCTCTTCCGCCATGCGGGAGAGGGGAAACCGGCGACACGCCAGCGCGAATGAACCGGCGTGCACGAACTCTGGGAGCACCCCCATCATGCATAAACGAAGCCCCCCACTCCTTCTCTTCGCCCTTCCGGCGCTGATCGTCTTCTTCGCCTTCTTCTGCCTGCCCATGGCAAAGCTGCTGGCGATCAGCATCACGGGTGAAAAAGGCGCGAGCGTCTACTGGACCGTCATCTCAAGCGAGCGCTATCTGCACAGCCTGATGGTCACCGTGCTGCTATCGGCAACGGTAACGCTGGCCACCCTGATCATCGCCGGCATCACCGGCACCTTCCTGGAGCGCAACGCCGTGCCCGGAAAGGCCCTGCTGGTCGCCATGCTGACGTTCCCGCTCGCCTTCCCCGGCGTCGTCATCGGCTTCATGGTGATCATGCTGGGCGGCCGCAACGGCCTCGTCGCCATGGTCAGCGATTGGCTGGTGGGAGACCGCTGGACCTTTGCCTACGGTCTTGCCGGCCTGTTCGTCGGCTACCTGTACTTCTCCATCCCGCGCGTCATCCTGACCGTGATGGCAGCCGTTGCCAAGCTCGATGCCTCGCTGGAAGAAGCCGCCCGCTCGCTCGGCGCAGGCCGCTGGCGCGTGGTGCGCGACGTGATGCTGCCCGCGCTGATGCCGGCCATGATTTCCAGCGGCGCGATCTGCTTTGCCACCAGCATGGGCGCCTTCGGCACCGCCTTCACGCTGGCGACGCAGCTCGATGTGCTGCCGCTCACCATCTACAACGAGTTCACCAACTACGCCAACTTCGGCATGGCCGCCGCGCTGTCCTTGCTGCTCGGCACGGTCACCTGGGCCTTGCTGGCGGTGGCGCGCTGGTTCTCGGGCGACGCTGTCGCCGCTACTGCCTGAGGCTACCCATGATGACGTCTTCCCGCCGCGGCAATGCCTACTGGCTGCAACTCGCGCTCACGCTCCTGGTGTGCCTGTTCATGGTGGTGCCGGTGGTGCTGTCCGTGCTCGCCGGCCTGACCAACAACATCTTTGTGGGCGTGTCCAGCGGCCTCACCACGCGCTGGCTGGTGGAGGTGTGGGCGCTCTACCGCAACACCATCTTCCTGTCGCTGGGCATCGCCCTGGCGTGCCTGGCTTGCACGCTGGTGCTGGGCGTGCCCGCGGCCTACTACATGGCGCTGCGGCGCGGGCGCGTGACGCGCCTGATCGAGGAGCTGCTGATGCTGCCGGTGGCCGTGCCGGGGCTGGCCACCGCGCTTGGCCTGATCCTGCTCTATGGCGGCTGGCAGGCGTTCCGCACGAGCTGGGTGTTTATCCTGGTCGGCCACGTGCTGTTCACGCTGCCGTTCATGGTGCGCTCGGTACTGGCCATCATGTCGGCCATCGATATCCGCACGCTGGAAGACGCTGCCGCCAGCCTGGGCGCAAGCCGGCTGCAGCGCTTCTTTACCGTGGTGCTGCCGAACTGCCGCCAGGGCATCCTGGCCGGCGCGCTGATGGTGGTGACGCTCTCGGTGGGGGAATTCAACCTGACCTGGATGCTGCATACGCCCACCACGCAGACGCTGCCGGTGGGGCTGGCCGACAGCTACGCCTCGATGCGGCTGGAGATCGGCTCGGCCTACACCATCGTGTTCTTCTTCATGATCATTCCGCTGCTGGTACTGATGCAGGGCTTGTCCGCGCTGGGCGCGCGTGCCCGCAAGCACCAGCCGCTGGCAGACAGCGCCGACACCAGAGCGATCTCCGGCGCCGATCCGCTTTCCACTTCCGAGGCCCGCCATGCATGAACCGACCACCATCACGCTGCGCCACTGCGGCAAGACCTTCGCCGACGGCACGCTGGCGCTGCAACCGCTGGATCTCGACATCGGCGCGGGCGAGACCGTGGTGCTGCTCGGCCCCTCGGGCTGCGGCAAGACCACCACGCTGCGCATCATCGCCGGGCTGGAATTCCCCGACGCCGGCGGCGTGGTGATGTTTGGCGACAACGACGTGACGCCGCTGCCGATCGAGCAGCGCGGCGTGGGCATGGTGTTCCAGAGCTACGCGCTGTTTCCCAACATGACCGTGGCGGAGAACATCGCCTACGGCCTGCGCGTGCGCCGGATCGATGCCGCCGCGCGCCGCCGCCGGGTGGACGAGATGCTGGCCATGATGCATCTGGGGCCTTTCGCCGAGCGGCGCATCGACCAACTGTCCGGCGGGCAGCGCCAGCGCGTGGCGCTGGCCCGCGCCATCGCCGTGCAGCCGCGCGTGCTGCTGCTCGATGAGCCGCTGACCGCGCTGGACGCCAAGCTGCGCGACGCGTTGCGCGCCGACATCAACCAGCTGCTGCGCAGCCTGCATATCACCGCCGTCTACGTCACCCACGACCAGGCCGAGGCGATGGCGCTGGGCGACCGCATCATCGTGATGGACCGTGGCCGCATCGCGCAGACCGGCACGCCGCAGCAGATCTACCGCGCGCCGGCCAATGCCTTCGTGGCGGATTTCATCGGTACCATGAACCGCCTGCCGGCCGTGCTGGAGGCCGATGCCTGGCGCGTGCCGGGCGGCCTGGTGCCGCGCCATGGCGCCGCCGCGAGCCTGGCCGCCGCTCCCTCGGCCCGTGCCGAACTGCTGTTCCGCCCCGAAGACGTAGCGTTGGCACAGGCCGAGGATGCCCACCTGGGCGGCTCGGTGGTCACCGCGCTGTTCCTGGGCAACTACACACGCTTGCTGATCGACGTGGGCGCGCCGGCGCCGCTTGTCGTCGACACCACACGGCGCGATGGCTGGCTCGCGGGCGACCGCGTGGGCCTGCGCCTCGATACCGGCCACCTGATCACGCTCCCCGAAGCGCTCGCCGCATGAACACCGCCAACGACAACCCGGCCGGCACCTACCTGCTCGCCCACATCACCGACCTGCACATCAAGGCCGGCGGCAAATTGTCCTACCGCATGGTAGATACCGCCGGCGCGCTGCGGCGCTGCATCGCATCGCTGCTGGCCGCGCCGCAGCGGCCCGACTCCGTCGTCATCACCGGCGACCTGGTGGACTTCGGCACCGAAGAGGAATACCGCTTCCTGCGCGGCATCCTGGAGGATCTGCCCATGCCGGTGAGGCTATTGCCCGGCAACCATGACCACCGCGCCACGCTGCGCCGCGTCTTTGCCGATCACGACTACCTGTTTGCCAACGGTGACGGCGACGCGCCGATCCACTACAGCGTGGCGGCCGGCCCGCTGCGCCTGGTGGCCTTCGACTGCACGGTGCCCGGAAAGCCTGGCGGCCAGGTCGATCCCGCCGCGCTGCCGTGGCTCGAGGCCACGCTGGCGGCCGAGCCGGGCAGGCCCACGCTGCTGATGCTCCATCACCCGCCCTTTCATACCGGCATCGGCCACATGGACCAGCAGGGCCTGGCGGGCGCGGCGCTGCTGGAGGCGGTGGTGCGCAGGCACCCGACGGTTGAGCGCGTGTTGTGCGGCCACCTGCACCGGCACATCACGCACCGGTTTGGCGGCACGATCGCCATGACGGCGCCGAGCCCGGCCCATCAGGTCACGCTCGATCTCGATCCGCAGGCGGCCTCGCGGTTTCGCATGGAGCCGCCCGGCTACCTGCTGCATCAGTGGCAACCCGCGCACGGGCTGGTAAGCCACGCGGCGGTCATCGGCGACTTTGGCGCCGACCATCCCTTCTTCGATGCCGCGGGCAAGTTGATCGACTGACTGGCCGGTCGGTCAAGAACGCATCGGCACATCGGCACATCGGCCTGCAACCGGTTGCATCCGCCTGCGCCGGCCAATCCAGTGGCACGAAACCGTGGCCCAAAAAAAACCCACTGCCGGGTGGTAGTGGGTAACAAAAGTGGTATGGGCGAGTCGCGGAAATCACCCATGCATGCATGGTGGCACCGGACGTCCCCTAACGAAATAATCCTTCCGGACTAGTGCTCATCCCAATGGCAAGTCGTCGGCGCCGGCATGCCGCAGCGCCATTTCCCGCGAGCCCTAGTGTGCAAGCCATTTGCGGGGCGGCACGCTGCCAGAGCCAGCTGCGCCCCACCCTGCGTTTCCCCTCTTTAGTGGGGAAATGGACAAGACCCCCATAATCTAGTCCAATTCGCCCTGGCGCTCGCTTCGATCGGGGCGTAGCGCATCACATTTTGCTCCACTTGTTCCACCGGCCGCAACCTGCGCGCCGTCCGCCGCACAACCCCAACCCATGCCCAACGCCCACCTGCTGCTGATAGACGACCACACCCTGTTCCGCACCGGCCTGCGCCTGGTGCTGGCGGACAGCCAGAGCGTGGCGAGCATCATCGAGGCGGGCTCCGTCATGGGCGCGGTGGAGGCACACCGCGCCGCCAGCGTGGACATCATCCTGCTGGATATCCAGATGCCGGGCCTCAACGGGATCGAGGGCGTCAAGGTGTTGCGCCGCCACTTCCCCGCAGCGCGCATCCTGATCGTGTCCGGCACCTCCGCCCTGGAAACCATTCCCGCCGCCGCGCGCAAGGAGATTGCCGGCTTCCTGCCAAAATCCGCGAGCAGCATCGAGATCGAAGACGCCATCGCCTCTTGCCTGCGGGGCGACACATACTTCAACCCCGACCCCGCTGGCGCCGACTGCACCGACCCGGCTGGCCATGCCAACGGCAACGCGTACCAGGGCTACCAGGCCAGCTCGCTCACGCCGCGCCAGCTCGAGGTGCTGGACCAGCTCAGCCAGGGCCGCTCCAACAAGATCATTGCCCACCATCTGGGGCTCTCGGAGAACACCGTGCGCGTCCACGTGGCAGCCATTCTCGATCACCTGGGCGTGGTCAGCCGGGTCGAGGCGGTGCTGGAGGCCCAGCGCCGCGGCCTGGTGCAGACGGGCAGGTAAGCCATGGCGTTTCTCCTCCCCCGTTTTGACGAACCGCGGCTGCTGGCCGCGCAGATGGAACTGATCGACCAGAGCTTCGGCATCGCCATGCTGGGCTGCGCGCTGGCGGCGGGCATCCTGGCCTTCGGGCTTGCCCTCGGCGGCGGGCATCCGGGTGCGTTGCCCTGGGCGCTGACGATGGGGCTGGCGTGCGCCGCCGGGCATTTCGGGCGGCGCCTGATGCCCGAGCGCACGGGCGAAGCCCATGCCGGGCGCTACGCGCGCAGCATGACGCTGCTGCTGACGCTGATCGGCGCGCTCTGGGGGCTGGCGGCGTGGCTCTACATGGATATGAGGACGCCCGCCACGGTGATCTGCATCCTGTCGCTGATCGCGGGCATGAGCGCGGCCGCGCTGGCGGTGTTCTCCGCCTGCCTGCCGGTTGCCGTGGGCTTCTTCATCCCGGCCATCGTGCCGGTCTGGGCGGTCTTCATCGCCACCGGCGACGTCGCCTACCTGCCCATGTTCCTCGGCGCGCCGCTTTATCTCGTGGTGCTGATGATCTTTGCGCGCAACTATGCGCGCGTGGCACGGCACGGCATCGCGCTGCGCTTCGCCAACGTGGAGCTGATCTCGCAGTTGCGCGAGCAGACGGCCCGCGCGGAATATGCCCAACGCGAGGCCGAGGAAGCCAACCGCGCCAAATCGGTGTTCCTCGCCTCGGCCAGCCACGACCTGCGCCAGCCCCTGCATGCGCTCGGCTTGTTCGTGGTCACGCTGGGCCGCTCCGACCTCACCGACAAGCAACGCCAGTTGCTCACGCACATCGAGGCCGCCTCCGGTGCCGCGCGCGAAATGCTCAACACGCTGCTGGACTTCTCCAAAGTGGACGCGGGCGTCATCACCGCCCGGCCGCGCGCCTTCCGCCTGCAGCCCTTGCTCTACAAGCTGGAGAACGAGTTTGCTCCGCAGGCCGACGACCGCGGCTTGTTCTACCGGACCCGGGATACCACCGCCACGGTGTTCGCCGACCCGACGCTGGTCGAGCTGATCCTGCGCAACCTGATCGCCAATGCCATCCGCTACACCACCCAGGGCGGCGTGCTGGTGGCCTGCCGCCGCCGGGGCGAGCGCGCGATGATCGAGGTGTGGGATACCGGCGTTGGCATCCCCATGACCCAGCATCGTGCGATCTTCAAGGAGTTCCACCAGCTGGGCAATCCGGAGCGGGACCAGCGCAAGGGCCTTGGCCTGGGCCTGGCCATCGTGGCAGGGTTGGCGCGCACCATTTCCACCCGGATCCTGCTGAACTCACGGCCCGGCCGCGGTTCGGTTTTCCGCTTCGCCCTGCCCATGACCGAGGATCGCGCCGAAACCCAGCACGCGGGCTTGCATCACAAGCCCAGCCTGAAGGGGTTGCGCGTGCTGGTGATCGACGACGACCAGGAAATCCGCATCGCCATGGCAGCGCTGCTGGAGAGCTGGCAATCGGTGTGCCTGGCCGTGGAGTCCGAGGAAGACGCGCTGGCCGCGCTTGGCGCCTTCCGGCCTGACCTGCTGCTGGCCGACTACCGTCTGCGCGGCGAGCGCACTGGCCAGGAAGCCATGATGGCCATCCGCGAGCGGCTGGGTCGGGCCATTCCCACTGTCATCATCACCGGCGATACCGCCCCGGACCGCCTGCGCAGCGTCCATGCCGGGGGCGCCGCGCTGTTGCACAAGCCAGTTGTGGCGCATCAGTTGCATACAGCCATGACCGCGCTGCTGCGCGACGCCGGCTGGCGGCAGGACATCCCCCGGGGCTCCGCGGACCGGACAACACGCGCCGAAGGCTGACGGGCGCATCTGCCCCCGCATTCATCCCCTCCTTGATTCATGCTTTTTTTGCATTAATCAATCCGTCCTATTAATTGGACTTGGAGCCAACGCCCACCCACACTGCATCGTGACAGCAGGCACGGGCGTCACCGGCTAGCCGTATCGCTTCCGCCAATGTGCCGCGAGGTTCACCGACCCCAAGCGAGGAGCAACCATGAGCACGCAGCCCGAACTGCCAAGACACGACCTGCTGATCGACGGCAAGCGCCTGCCGCCCGGCACCGGGGAGTATTCCACCGACATCAATCCGGCCACGGAGCTCCCGATCGCCTTGGTCGCGCAAGGCAGCGCGGCCGATGTCGATCTGGCCGTGACTGCCGCCCGCGCCGCGCTCAAGGTCTGGGGCGGCCTGCGCGCGGCCGAGCGCGGCCGCATCCTGTACCGCTTTGCCGACCTGCTGGAAGCGAACCAGGAGGAACTGATCGCGCTGGAAAGCCTGGATGCCGGCAAGCCGCTCGCTGCCGTGCGGCGCCAGGACATGCCGGCCGTGATCGACACCGTGCGCTACTACGCTGGCTGGGCCGACAAGATCAACGGCCAGGTGGTGCCGACCCGCCCCGGCGCGCTGACCTACACCGTGCGCGAGCCGGTGGGCGTCGTCGCCGCCATCGTGCCGTGGAATTTCCCCCTGATGATCGGCATGTGGAAGATCGCGCCCGCGCTGGCCTGCGGCTGCACCCTCATCGTCAAACCCGCCGAGATCACGCCGCTGACCGCGCTGCGCGTGGGTGAGCTGGCGCTGGAGGCCGGCCTGCCGCCCGGCGTGCTCAATATCGTCACCGGCAAGGGCAGCGTGGTGGGCAATGCGCTGGTTGCGCATCCCGGCATCGACAAGGTGACCTTCACCGGCTCGCCTGGCGTTGGGCGCGGCATCATGCAGGGCGCCGCCGCCAACTTCAAGCGCGTCACGCTGGAGCTCGGCGGCAAGTCCGCCAACCTGATCTTTGCCGACGCCAATGTGGATGGCGCGGTGCGCGCCGCCGCCTCCGGCATCTTCTTCAATGCTGGGCAAGTCTGCTCGGCCGGCTCGCGCATCCTGGCGCAGCGCGCGGTCTACGACGAGGTGGTGGAAAAGCTGGCGGCGCGCGCCGCCTCGATCCGCGTGGGAGACCCCGCCGCGCCCGACACCACCATGGGGCCGCTGGTGTCGTCCGCGCAGATGAAGACCGTGCTGGACTACGTGGAGATCGGCAAGCGCGAAGGCGCCATCGCCGTGACCGGTGGCGAGCGCGTGGGCGGCAAGGGCTACTACGTGCAGCCCACCGTGTTCGCCAACGTGGAGCACGAGATGCGAGTCTCGCAGGAGGAAATCTTCGGCCCGGTCGCCAGCGTGATCCGCTTCGAGGACGAAGCCGACGCCGTGCGCATCGCCAACGGCACCGCGTTCAGCCTGGCGGCCGGGGTGTGGAGCGCCGACATCGGCCGCGTGCACCAGGTGGCCGCCGAGCTCAAGGCCGGCACCGTATGGATCAACACCTATGGCCACACCGACGTGCGCCTGCCCTGGGGCGGCGCCGGCGACTCGGGGCTGGGCCGGGAGCATGGGGAAGCCGCCATCGACAACTTCACCGAGCCCAAGGCAATCTGGCTGTCGCTGCGGCAATAGCGGGGAACCTGCTGCGGCGGGTGTGGAGCTGGCGGCGCCAGGACAGAGTTAAGATTGTGGGCAAGCGATAACAACCCGTCCCTCAACGCACCGATCCGCACCGATTCGCGCCATGCCCGTTCAGCGGCACGCGTCCTTCGCGCGCGCTGCCCTACGCGCTACAGGCACAAGCCCTGGTCGATGCCGGCCATGGGGCAGTGCACCTCAGCTTTTCCAACAGCGGCCAGGCCGGGGCAGTGTTCCACGTCTACGACCGGCTGCACCTGGACCGTGTGCCGCGCCGCTATTTCGTCGAAGCCTGCAAGCGCCTCGCCGGCAATTGGGACACGCGTGCCGATGCGGGGCGCTATGACCTGTGGGTGCTCGGGCCCAACGGCTGGCACCGGCATTTCATCGGGTCGGCAGACGGCGCTCGCACGGGCCTGGCCCCCGAGATCGAGATCGGCTACGACATCCCCGCGCGAAGCCTGCGCAACGGCTTGCGCAATGACGCGGACCAGCCCTGCACGTTTGTGCTTGCCGCCAATGCTTACGTGGATGGCGCGGCCTGCAAAGTCACCGTGCCGGCCCGCACCAGGCACGCGCTGGCGTGGCCGGTGGATTTATCAGGCGGCTGGTACGACTTCACCGTCATGGTAGCGGCCTTGCCCGGCTACGCGCGGCGCTGCGCCGGGCGCATGACTTGCCCCGCGTTGCCATACTTGCGCGGGGACTACATCTTCGGGATGCGCAGGGTCTTGCTGATCATCAGCGAGCCGGAGAGCACGAACAGCAGCGCGAGTGGGTGCAGGTCCGCCGGGCCGATCGACCACACGCCGCCGTAGAGCGCCTCGCCCACCCGGCCTTGCCAGGCGCAGAATGCCAGCACGCCGGTCAGCAGCACGCTGGTGGGAATCGGCGTGCCCTCGAAATACGCCACCTTGTCGCTGCCCTCGGACAAGGTCTCGGCGGAGACGTTAAAGCGTGCCAGCCGGCTCACGCCGCAGCAGACGAAGTAGATCAGCGCCGCCATGTCCCAGCCACCGCGCATGCCCGCGGCGAACGCCAGCGTGGCCGGGCCAACCCCGAAGGAAATGATGTCGGCGAGCGAATCCAGCTCGCGGCCCAGCGCCGAATGCTGGTGGCGCCAGCGGGCGATGCGCCCGTCGAGCACATCGAAGACAAAGGCCGCCGGCGCCAGCGCTGCCGCCGCCATGAAATGCGCTGGCGAGCCCGAGGCGATGTAGAACATGGCGAAGAACACCGATGCCATGCCGCAGGCTGCGTTGCCCAACGTGAACAGATCGGCAAGGTGCAACTCGCGGATCATCGAGAAATGCTTGGGACGTTCTGGTGTGGATGCCATGGCGGTGGGCTCCTGAATCCTTTGGTGAAATGACTGTCGGAACACAAGGTTCGCCCACAAGAAGCGAACCAAGCAATCAATCTGGCTAGAAGCGCAATCCCGCTGCGCGTAGCGCGCCTGCGGTCTGCGCGGCGCTGACGTGATGCACAGCCTGCCAGCCCAGCGCCGTTGCCGCAGCCACATTGGCCGCGTTGTCATCGATGAACAGCAACTCTCCCGTCGCGATGCCCGGCAGGCTGGCCTCGATGCGCGCCTGCATGAGCCGGTAGATGGCCGGGTCGGGCTTGGCGACGCCAACCTCGCCAGACACCAGGATATCGCGGAACCATGACAGGAAATCGCCGATACGCACGGCATGCGGATAGGTCTCGCTGGACCAGTTGGTCAGGCCGAACAGCGGCACCTGCGCGGCATGCAGGCGCTGCAGCAGCGCCACGCCCTCGGCCAGCGGACCACGCAGCATCTGGGGCCAGCGGCCATAGAACGCGCGGATCAGGCCGGCTTGCGCGGGATGCTCGGCCACCAGCGACTCGGTGGCCTCGTGCAGCGGCCTGCCAGCATCCTGGCGGATATTCCACGCCGGCGAGCACACTTCCGACAAGAACCGGGCGCGCTCCTGTGGATCCGGAATCAATTCGCGATACAGGTATTCCGGGTTCCAGTCGAACAGCACGCCACCAAAATCGAACACTACGGCACGGACAGTCACGGTATCTCGTCAGCTGCGTTGGGGACAAGGCTGCATTCTCGCAGAGTCTGCGCCGGGGCCAGTATGAGAATGGTCTCAGTCCGCGGGCCGGCCCTGGGTTCTACGCTTGGCATCGCCAGTCCACCCGGACTCATCACTGCGCCGAGACCTTGGAGACCCATCCATGCGCCTGTTTTCGCCAAAGCCTTTCCTGCACGGCTTCTTGCCACGCTGCCTGCCACCCTGCCTGGCCTTGCTCTGCCTTGCCTTGCCCGCCCATGCCGACGTGGGCTATCGCGACCAGGCACGTTCCCTCCTGGCCCCGCCCACCGCGCAGTGCGGCGCGCCGGCCACGCTGATCGCCAATCTGCGCGACGAAAGCGAGGGCACGCCGTCCATCGGGCGAAGGGTCGCGCTGGAGGCGGTGGTCACGGCCGACTACTCGGGCAGCGGCGGCTTCAGCGGCTTCTTCGTGCAGCAGGCCGACGCCCAGCGCCAGCGGCGTCCCGGTGTGTCGGAGGGCATGTTTGTCCATGCGCCGCGCGCGGGTGCGCGGGCGGGCGATCTGGTGCGCGTGCTCGGCACGGTGGAGGAGCGCGCGGGCCAGATGCGGCTAAGGCTGTCCGGCCGGGCCACGGTGTGCGCGGTGGGCCAGGCGGTCACCCCGGAAACCGTCACGCTGCCCGTGCCGCACACGGGCTCGCTGGCGGCCTATGAGGGCATGCTGGTGCGGCTGCCGCAGACCCTCACCGTCAGCGAGACTTTTGAGCTCGGCCGCTATGGCAGCGTGGTGCTCAGCCTCGGCCGCCTGCCCCTGCCCACCAACGTGGCCTTGCCCGGGGAAGCCGCCGCCGCGCAGGCTGCCGCCAATGCGCTCAATCGCCTGGTGCTTGACGACGGCTCCAGCCTGCAAAACCCGCCGCGTGTCATCCATCCCGCACCGGGCCTGAGCGCGTCGAACACACTGCGCGGCGGGGACTCCGTCGCCAATGTGCAGGGCGTGCTGGAATGGCGCTCAAATGGCTGGCGCATCCAGCCGCTCCCCGATGCGCCGCCACCAGCGTTCCAGCCCACCAATCCGCGCGCCGGCGCCCCGGCACGTGCCGCCCGCACCGATCTGCGCGTGGCGGCGTTCAACGTCGAGAACTACTTCAACGGCGACGGCCGCGGCGCGGGCTTCGATGACCCCGGCAACCGCGGCGCAAAGACGCCTGCCGAGTTTGCCCGCCAGGAAGCCAAGATCGTGAGCGCGTTGCAGGGCCTCGACGCCGACGTGATCGGCCTGATGGAGATCGAGAACAATGGCCATGACGAGCTGAGCGCCATCCAGCGGCTGGTGGGCAAGCTCGGTCCGGACTGGCGCTTCATTCATCCTGGCCGCGAGAAGTTGGGCAGCGATGTCATCAAGGTCGCCCTGATCTACAACGCCCGCACGGTGGAGTCCGTCGGCATGGCGGCCACCCTGGCGCTGGGCGCGAGAACCCGCCAGCCGCTGGCCGCCACCTTCCGCCTGCCCGGCCATCCCGCCAGGCTGACGGTGGTGGTGAACCACTTCAAGTCCAAGCGTTGCCACGACGCTCGCGGCGTCAATGCGGACCAGCACGATGGCCAGAGCTGCTGGAATCCCACGCGCGTGGCGGCGGCCAGCCGCCTGGCCGACTGGCTGGCCACCTCCCCCACCGGCCTGCCGGACGATGGCAAGCTGGTGATCGGCGACCTCAACAGCTACGCACGGGAAGACCCGATCCGCCTGCTGGCCGAGCGCGGCTATGCGGACATGATCGCGCGCTTCACCGAGGCCGGCGGCCACGCCTACAGCTATGTCTTCAGGGGCGAGGCCGGCTACATCGACCACGCGCTCGCCGATGCGGGGGCGGCGAGCCGCATCCTCGCGGCGCGCCATTGGCATATCAACGCCGACGAGCCAATCTCCCTGGCCTATGCGCTGGCCCACAAGAGCGAGGCGCAGCAGCAGTCCTTCTATGCGCCGGATGCCTATCGCTCTTCCGACCACGACCCACTGGTGGTCGATCTTGCCATGCGCGGCGATGCCGTGGCTGCGGGCGACACAACCGTGACCGAGGGTAGCGTGGGAAACATCAGCGCGGACACTGGCACCAGCGAAAAAACGGAAACCGGGGCCGGCGCCACGGATCCCTGGCTGCTGTGGACCGTGACAGGCGCCGCGGCGTTGGCCGCGTGGCACTGGTTTGCGCGCCGCGTCCTGCCACGCTGGCGGGCGTGATCCCCTCATTTCTCCAGGGGCGACGACGAAGCGGGCAAATGTATGCCAGCCATTCATGCCTGTGTCACCTGCGCTCAATAGTATCCCGGACTTCGCAAAACCCAATCTATCGAGCCGCCCCACATGCGCCTGTCCGTCCTTGGTACCGCCCTGCTCGCTATCGCCCTGCCCGCCCATGCCGACCTGATCATCAGCGAGGTCGTGGAAGGGACCTCCAACAACAAGGCGGTCGAATTGCATAACCCGGATGCTACGGCGATCGACCTGTCGCAATACAAGCTCCAGCAATACAACAACGGCGCCACGGCGCCAACCAGCACCTTCACGCTCAGCGGCACGCTGGCCCCCGGCGCGGTCTACGTGCTGGCGCATACCAGCATGGCGGCCACGCTCGGCAGCCGCCTGAACCAGGTCACCGCGTTTACCTTCAACGGCGACGACGCGCTGGTATTGACGCGCGCGGGCACCGTGATCGACCGCTTCGGCCAGGTCGGCGTGCAGCCTGCCGGCGGCGCCTGGGGCACCGGCACTTCCGTCACCAAGGACAACACCTTGCGCCGCAAGGCCGGCTTGGTGACCGGCGACACCGACAGCACCGGGGCCTTCGATCCGGCGCTGCAGTGGGACGGCTTCGGCACCGACGCCTTCGCCGACCTCGGCTACTACAACAACGCGCCGGCGCCTTTGCCGCCGGTCACCGCGCAGTGCGGTGCCGCGGCCACGCTGATCGCCGATATCCAGGGTGCCGGCGCCACCTCGCCGCTGGCCGGGCAGACCGTCGATGTGGAGGCGGTGGTGACGGCCGACTATCCCGGCACGGATGGCTTCGGCGGCTTCTTTGTCCAGCAGGCGGATACCCAGCGCCAGAACCGCCCAGGCGTGTCCGAGGGACTGTTCGTGTACGCCCCCTCGACCAGCGCCCGTGCCGGCGACCTGGTCCACCTGGTTGGCAAGGTCGAGGAGAAATTCGGCCAGACGCAGCTGGCGCTCGCCAGCGACGTGGCCGTCTGCGGCAACGGCCGGACCGTCACGCCGGCGGTGGTCACGCTGCCCGCGCAGACCGCGCAATCGCTGGCTGCCTTCGAGGGCATGCTGGTGCGCCTGCCGCAGACCCTCACCGTCAGCGAGACCTATGAACTGGGGCGCTACGGCAGCGTGCTGCTGAGCAACGGCCGCCTGCCGCTGCCCACTAATGTGGCGCTGCCCAAGGCCGGCGCGGCGGCGCAGGCTGCTGCCAACGCACTGAATCGCCTGGTGCTGGACGACGGCTCCAACAAGCAGAACCCGGCGGTCGTGCCCTTCCCGGCGCCGGGCCTGAGCGCGGCCAACACGCTGCGCGGCGGGTACACCGTGAGCAATGTGCAGGGCGTGCTGGAGATGCGCTTTGGCAGCTGGCGCCTGCAGACGGTGCCTGGCGCGCAAGCCCCGGCCTTCCAGGTCACGTCAAACCCACGCACCGGCGCGCCCGCACGCGCGGCCCAGTCCGATATCCGGGTGGCTTCGTTCAACGTGCTGAACTACTTCAACGGCGACGGCCGTGGCGCGGGCTTCGACGACCCGAACAATCGCGGCGCCAAGACGCTGGCGGAGTTCGAACGCCAGGAAGCCAAGATCGTGGCCGCGCTGAAAGCGCTCAATGCCGATGTCATTGGCCTGATGGAAATCGAGAACGACGGCTACGGTGAATTCAGCGCCATCCAGCGGCTGGTTGGCAAGCTCGGTGCGGACTGGCGCTTTGTCGACCCGGGCGTGGACAAGCTCGGCGGCGATGCCATCAAGGTCGCCCTGATCTACAACAGCCGCACCGTGGAGCCCGTGGGCGTGCCCGCCACGCTGGCCATCGACGACAAGAACCGCCAGCCGCTGGCACGCACCTTCCGCCTGCCCGGCCAGGCCCGCAAGCTCACGGTGGTGGTCAACCACCTCAAGTCCAAGGGTTGCACCGGGTCCACGGGCGCCGACGCCGACCAGGGAGATGGCCAGAGCTGCTGGAACCCCACCCGCCTCGCCGCCGCCGGCAAGATCGCCGACTGGCTTGCCACCTCGCCGACCGGCGTGGCGGATGACGGCAAGCTGCTGATCGGGGACCTCAACAGCTACGCCAAGGAAGACCCGATCCGCCTCTTTGCCGACAACGGCTACGCCGACATGGTGGCGCGCTTCGTCGGGGCCGGCGCCTATAGCTATGTCTTTGGCGGCGAGGCTGGCTACATCGACCACGCGCTCGCCAATGACGCAGCGGCGAGCCGCATCCGCGCAGTCAGCGAGTGGCATATCAATGCGGACGAACCCATCGCGCTGGAATACTCGGTGGCCTTCAAGAGCGCGGATCAGCAACAGTCGTTCTACGCGCCGGATGCCTACCGCTCCTCGGACCACGACCCGGTGCTGGTGGATGTGGCACTGCGCGACGACAGCCTTGCACCGGAGGGTGACCAAGTGGGTTCGGGCACCGGCAATGACGGTGGCACCACCGCCAGCCAGGGCGGCGATACGGGAGGCGGCGCAGCGGATGCGTGGATGCTGCTGGTGCTGGCCGGCGCCCTGGCGGCAGCGGCATGGCGCCGCTTTGCACACGGCTTTGCGCGCCGTTTTGCACGCCACTGAAATGCACCCTGACAGGCGGCGCAGCGCTGGCGGGTGGCTGCTGCTTGCGCTGGCGCAGGTCGCGCTCCAGGCTGCGGGGCCTGCACTGATGCAGGCCATGCGCTTTGACCGCGAGGCCATGCTTGCGGGTGAAGCATGGCGCCTGCTGAGCTGCCATTTCGTGCATCTCGGCTGGGCGCATTGCCTGCTCAACGTGGCTGGGCTGCTGATGCTGGCGGCGATCCTGCCGGCGCGCATGCGTGCCTGGCAGGTGGTGCCGCCATTGGCTGCCATGACAGGATTGCTGCTGCTGGCCGGCGAGCCGGAACTGCAACGCTATGTGGGATTCTCCGGCATCAACTACGGACTTGCCATGATCGCCTTGCTGCCACGGGCCCGGCACGATGGCCTCGCGGCGATGCTGCTGCTGGCGCTGGCCGGCCGCGCGAGCTGGCAGCTCCTGGCTGGCCCCGCCGGGGATGCGGGCGCGTGGCTGGGCGGCCCCGTCGTGGCCAGCGCCCACCTTTACGGCCTGGCCGGCGGGACACTGCTGGCCTGGCCAGGCCGGGGGGCGGCAGCGCTGGCTAGGCGGCGGCCGGATTGCGCCTGATGCTGTTGGCCAGGTAGGCCACGATCAGTGCATTGGCGATGGCCAGCCCGATGT
This sequence comes from Cupriavidus sp. 8B, assembly GCF_054589115.1. NCBI lineage: Bacteria > Pseudomonadati > Pseudomonadota > Betaproteobacteria > Burkholderiales > Burkholderiaceae > Cupriavidus > Cupriavidus sp. 8B. The sequence continues at coordinate 39,002 of NZ_BAAILO010000038.1, forward strand.
GGATCGCGCTTGGATGCACCACTGCCTCGTACACTTCCACCGGAATGTAGACCGCGCCCGACCATACGCCGAGCCATTTCGCCCACACGCGCTGGCGCCACAGGCCGTAGGCCTCCGTGAGGCGCATGGCCGCGTACATCGTGGCCGATCCGCCGATGGCCCACAGCCGCGCATCGCTCGGATGGGACATCAGCGACAGGAAGATGGTCGGGTAGCGGCTCCCCGGGTTCAGGTGCAGGCGGCCGACAATGGCTTCGGCCAGCGCCTGCGCGTCCCGGTGCAGCAGCGCAACCAGGCCCAGCCCCGCCAGGATCACCAGCAAACCCTTGGCGGCCTCGAACAGGGCGATGCTTTTCAGGCCAGCGCCTGAGCCTTGCTTTGCCATCTTGCTTGTCCTCGTCAGCGATAAGGTGAGGATCGTACCCCGGCGCGGCGGGCGCCGGCAAACCGGGCGCGCCACGCTGGTAACATCCCCCTGCCGGCGCCATCCGAGGCCCGCCCGAGGTCGTCACTGATGAATCCCGAACACCTGCCACTCCTGCTCACCCGCACCATGCCCTATGGCAAGTACAAGGGCCGCGTCATCGCCAGCCTGCCGGGCACCTACCTGAACTGGTTCGCGCGCGAAGGCTTTCCGCCCGGCGAGATCGGCCAGCTGCTGGCCCTGATGCACGAGCTGGACCACAACGGCCTGACCAGCCTGCTGGATCCGCTGCGCGGGCGCTATCGGCCCGGGGCTTAGCGCGTCATGGCGGCAAGGGCTTCAGCCAGCAAAAATCCGGTGAATCGACCGCCCCTGGGCATCCACCGCCACCGTGGCAGGCATGTCCTCCACCTCGAACTCGTAGATGGCCTCCATCCCCAGCTCCGCGAAGGCCAGCACGCGCGCCTTGCGGATCGCCCGGGAAATCAGGTAGGCCGCGCCGCCCACCGCGATCAGGTACGCCGCGCCGTGGCGGCGGATGGCCTCGATGGCCTCGGGGCCGCGCTCGGCCTTGCCGATCATCACCAGCAAGCCCGTCTGATCCAGCAACTGCGGCACGAACTTGTCCATGCGCGTGGCCGTGGTCGGCCCTGCCGGCCCTACCGCCTCGTCGCCCACCGCATCGACCGGCCCCACGTAGTAGATCGCGCGATTGCGCAGCGGCACCGGCAGCGGCTCGCCCGCATCCAGCATGGCAACCAGCCGCTTGTGCGCGGCATCGCGCGCCGTCAGCAGGCGGCCGCGCAGCCGCAGCGTCTCGCCAACCTGCCATTGCGCCACCTCGGCGGCGTCGAGGCAATCCAGGTCGACCACGCGGCCAGGCTTGGCGGTCAACGCGGCGGGAATGCCGTCCCAGGTATCGGCCGGCGGCGGCTCCAGCAGCGCGGGGCCTGAGCCATCCAGTTCCACCGTGACAAAGCGCGTGGCCGCGCAATTGGGAATCAGCGCCACCGGCAGCGTCGCCGCGTGGCACGGCAGCGCGGCTACCTTGACGTCCAGCACGGTGGCCAGGCCGCCCAGCCCCTGCGCGCCGATGCCAAGCGCGTTGACGCGCTCGAACAATTCCAGCCGCAGGCGTTCGGTGTCATTCGCTGGCCCCCTGTCGCGCAGCGCATGGATATCGATCGGGCTGAACAACGCGCGCTTGGCCGCCAGCATGGCCTGCTCCGGCGTGCCGCCCACCCCAACGCCAAGCACGCCGGGCGGGCACCAGCCGGCGCCCATCTGCGGGATGGCGGCGAGGATCCAGTCAACCAGCGAATCGCTCGGGTTGAGCGTGGCGAACTTCGCCTTGACGTCGCCGCCACCGCCCTTGGCCACTACGGTCATCTTGATGGTGTTGCCTGGCACCAGTTCCAGCTGCAGGAAGCCCGGCGTGTTGTCGCCGGTGTTGCGCCGCTCGCCCAGGGCCGAGCCAACCATGGTGGCGCGCAGCGGATTGGCGCTGTGCGTGTAGCCTCGGCGCACGGCGGCATCCACCATCTGCTGCACGGACAGCAGGTCGGCGCCATCACGCGCGGCAAAGCGCACGTCCATGCCCACGGTCATGAAGACCTGCGCCACGCCAGTGTCCTGGCAGATCGGCCGACGCGCCTCGGCGCTCATGCGGCTGTTGACCAGCAACTGCTCGATGGCGTCGCGCGCCGCGCCCGCCGGCTCGGCGGCAAAGGCGCGCTTGAGCGCCTGCACGAAATCGACGGGATGGTAGTAGCTGACGTACTGCAGCGCGTCGGCAATGGTGTCGACGACATCTTCCTGGAAGATCACGGTCATGGCGAGGTGGGCGCAGCAAGGTGCAGCGGCTGGGCCAATTAAATATGTTTATACATAATGACACACCCCGCCACCCGAAAGCAAACCCGTTGGCTAACCGCCCTCAGCCCATCTTCAGGCTGGCGAAGGCTCAGCCCTGACGCTGCAACACGGTCGAATACGTGAACCGATCCGCCGGATGCAAGCTCACCACCACTTCGAACAAGCGGTCGGACTGGTCAAAATACCGCCGCACGAATTCCAGCGCATGGGCGTCGGGCGCAGTGCCCAGCACTTCAGCGAGCGCGGCGGGCACGCCCACCGCTCGCACAGTCTGCCGCACTTCCTTGACCAGGCGCCCGGTGGTCTTGCCAACCATGTCGCTGATCAGGCCGGGATCCGTCTTGAGCAGCTTGCGGATCTTGCTGCCGTCGGCGGCCATCACGTAGATATCGGACCACGACAACGGATGGGCCGGCGCCTCGGGATTGGTGCGGGAGGTTTCGATGTGCAGCCAGCGCGAGCCCGGCGGGCAGCCCAGCCGGGTGGCCAACTCGATGTCCAGCACGATCTCGCGCGCGCCGTGGATCACGCGCTGCGTAGCGGCGCCGTATTGCACCAGTTCTTCGATGGTGGAGAGCTTGGGAGTGTATTCGCTGCTGCGCGGCGCGGCGGCTTCCACGCGGGTGCCGGCGCGCTTTTTACGCGAGACCAGGCCAAGCTCCTGGATGCGCATCAGCGCCACCCGCACGGTGCCGCGGCTGACGCCATGCTTCTCGGCCAGTTCCAGTTCGCCCGGCAGGCTTGACCCGACCGGATAGACCCCGCTCGTGATGTCGTGAATAAGCGCCTTGGTCAACTCGGCGTGGCGTGGCTCCATGGGTTCCCTGAATGATCGATCGATGTGCCTGAGGCGTAGCAGATGCTAGCGCCTGGCGGCCCGCAAGCCAAGCGCAAAGGGTAAACGAGATGCGGAACCCGCTTGACGGTGGACGGCCACATTTCTAGAATATGTTTAAACATATTGTTTAAATGTACATATACGCAGTACCGATCAGCTCAAAACAACCGATACCACCTTGATGATGGAGACAACAATGACCAAGCACCTGGCCACCGCCCTGGCCCTGCTAGCCCTGTCCACCAGCGCCCTGGCGCAAAGCTACCCCGCCCGCCCGATCACGTGGATCGTGCCCTTCGCCGCCGGCGGCCCCACCGACGCGCTCGCCCGCAATATCGCGGACCGCGTCGGGCGCGACCTGGGCCAGCCGGTGCTGATCGAAAACCAGGCCGGCGCCGGCGGCACCATCGGCGCGGGCAAGGCGGCAAAGGCCGCGCCCGACGGCTACACCTTCCTGGTCGGGCACATGGGCTATATGGCCGCGGCGCCATCGCTGTACAAGAAGCTGTCCTATGACCCGGTCAAGGACTTCGAAGGCGTGTTCCGCTTCCCCGATACGCCGCTGGTGCTGCTGGTAGGCGCAAATTCCAAGTTCAAGACCGTGCAAGACCTGGTCGCCTTCGCCAGCGCCAATCCGGGCAAGCTGAACTTCGGCAATGCGGGCATGGGCTCCACCTCGCATCTGGTAGCGGCCATGTTCTCCCAGCAGGCCAAGATCAAGGTGACCCCGGTCTCCTACAAAGGCGCCGGCCCGGCCCTGACCGACGTGATGGGCGGCCAGGTCGACGGCATGTTCGACCAGACCAACACCGCCCTGCCGCAGGTCAAGGGCGGCAAGGTCGTCGCCATCGCGCAGACGGCGAAGCAACGCGTGCCGCAGTTCCCCAACGTGCCCACCGTGGCGGAGACCGTGGTGCCGAACTTCGAAGCATCCACCTGGTACGGCCTGTACGCGCCAAAGGGCACGCCCAAGGACGTCATCGCCCGCAACTACGCCGCATTCGCCAAGGCCATCGCCGACCCGGAGTTCGCCAAGAAGCTGGCCGACCAGGGCATCCAGCTGCTGCCGGACGCCGCCTACAAGCCCGCGGCGCTGAACCAGCACACCGCGGCCGAAGTGGCCAAGTGGAAGACGGTGATCACCACGGCGGACATCAAGCTCGAATAAGTCCGGCTGAGGTGCCCGGCCGCACGGTGGATCAACCCCGGCGCGGCTTGGCCACCGGCTCGATCGCGAGCCCGACTTGCAGTTGACCACCGGGCTGTCCGCGTAGATCGCATCCCGGATCAACGGCGCCGCTATCGCACTGGCCGCCCCGCCAACCGCACCGTCAGCGCATGCCTTGCCGCCCGCGGCCGCACCTGATAAGTCTTTCCCTAGCTCACAGGCGTAAAGCGAATGCCGGTCACGCCGTGCTCGACCAGCAGATCACGGATACGCTGAGAGCAAACTAGAGCGATCTGCCGGCCCTTTACACGGAAAAGTTCATGACCGGCTACCTTGTCAGCATTGACTCGAAGGACATTCATGCAATAGTCACCCACCTTATCCGGGCGCCCGTCCTCCACCGTCCAGCAGGTAAAGTCCGACTTGCTCTCATCAACGCAATCAATAATATCCAGGACATTTAGCACCTCAAAGGGCTCGCCTACACCATCGATTTCTATAGGTATGCCCTGAAGTTGCCCCGCAGGGAGTGCGGCGCGCAGAACTTCCATCAAGGTCTTAGAAACCACGTATTCCGAATGCCCGCAGTTGGAGAAGTTCACCGGATGCCCGGCTTTGCGTACGACAGTTCGTAGAGGAATGGATGTGTCCCATAGCCGGCCTTGCCAGAAGGTCCCACTTACAAGCTCATTTCCACCATCGTCCCTGGGCTGATCCAAATACCATTGATCTGCGTCGTTAAAGTCGAGACCGACCTTATAGAATATCTTGCTATCACTCATAGCTTCTCATTTCTTGGTTACCCAAGCCCGCGCTGACGCCGCCCTGGCCGACGGATACGGCCACCCCCACGCCGGCGCTGGCGTTGCTGCTCTTGCGATCGGTCTCGGCGGTGTTCTGCGCGGCCAATAGGGCGATGTCGCCATCGGCCTTCAGGTGGGCATTGCCGCCGGCGCTGATGGTGCTGCCGCGCACTGTGAGGTCGGAGTCCTGCCCGGCGCCGGTGGCGCTGACATGAGCAAAAATAGATCTGCCCCTTTTTCGTTCATTCCCTACCCTGCCACATACCTATCGATCACATAGACTTCTTTCACATCACAATCAGGATAAATCCATTTACTCCAATTAGAAATGACCCACTCAACACTTACTCCACCACCTATAGCCTGAACACTTTCGGGAGGCAAGTGCACGAGAATTAATCCTGCCTTTTGACCTGATGTAACTATTAGACCATACGGCGTATGCTCATCTTGGGCATCAAATACCATAAGATCAACAACATCTTCATACGGCCACTTGGCTGGCATTCTGAGGATGTTCCCGTGCCAGAGAGATGCCGACTTTATATCGGCCAATTTTGTGATTTTTTTCATTTCATTTAACCTTTAAATCGTGCCTTCCGGAACTGTCTGCCGGCTTTGTTCGCTCCATTGAACATCACACATGATGGCTGACCACCTAGAATCCAGGACGTAGCTTACGTCCACTCAAACCACTCGTCCCCTTGATCATTCCTCATTACCCAGACGATGCCTGCTGGGCAAGCATCACTATAAAACCAGACTCCACCCGCAAGACCATCTGATTCAAGCGCTAACGCCTCCGGGGTTCCAGCCTTTGGCAGAGCATTTTCCAGACTTTCAAGCTGATCGTCGATACTCCCACTTAAGAACTCCCCGTTCTTTGCCAGCCTTACTCTCGCGGCGCGAACGAGATATCCGACAATTTGAACAAACTCAGATTTCTTTTGCTCATAATTGGCCTCCTCGCTGGTGTATAACCAAAGTGAATCGATGGCCATAGTCTCACAAAGCCTGGCTATTTCATTTATTCGCTCTTCTGTCATTATTTCTACCTAAATTTCAGTTCAACCACATTCGCGTTTGGCACTACGCCTTTGATTTGCGAATTCCCCTGTATATCAACTGTCCATCGGGCTCCAGTGGAGCCTGTTGAAGAGGACACTGGCCTCAAACGGACCTGCCGGCCGTTCTGAAGACGAGCCATCCATACGCCGGGCGCCACTTGATTCAGAGGCACGTCACCAGCCAGTTGCTGCGCATAATCCCGGATCTGTTGATCGGTCAGATTCTGTGAATTGAAAACCTTCGCAGTGCCAGCCACGTTGCTACATTCCTCACTCGTCCTCTAAGGATGCCTTTGGCAGGACCAAAACCGCCATTGCCAATGACGTAACCGCGCCCAGAGCAAAATTAGCTTCTCTGGTTAATCCATGCCAGACGTAATCCCCCCAAAGTAACGCAGCCAATGCGCCTGCTATTGATATAAAGGCGAAATTCATCCAACTCTTCTTGAGTTTCATGACGGTGTATAGCAGCGACAAAAAGAAAAATGGAACAATATAGAAGCCGATAGCAGTGATGGCAGAAACAAACGAGAAGGCAATACTCGCCCACAGCGTTAGTAATATGTCCATGGAGCCATCGCGTGGGCCAATCAGCCTGTCAACGAGAAAGAGACCGCCGAAAATAGGACCCACCAATCCTGGGCACAGGGTGAACCCTACCAACACTCTACACTTGGGGTAAATCTTCCTCATGGTTTGCAGCCTTGGGTATCTCCATAGTCCAGCAACTGGCATTCGTAACGTAGCCAAGTAAATATGCCACTTTCCATAAAGCAAAAAACGGAGTCACTATTCCAGCGGCCGCCATTTTAAATTTGCTCTTCGCAATCGATTTTTCTCCAGGGAAGCACCCACAATGCCATAACAAATTAAGTTATTACCCAAAATATAAAAACACCTAAATAGGGCGCCATATAAAAAGTGCCGATTATTTGGTTTAGGAAACTCTGATCTGCACTGGCCAGGAAGAATTAACCTGATCCACTGCTATCGACCCCGACAGGGCTTGATGCATTCAGTTATACACAAATGTCAGTACTGCCCTCGTCCCGTAGGCCACGCAGCGTTCTTGCAGCGACATGAACCTCTTTGAGTCCAAGCCAGATTG
>NZ_BAAILO010000039.1:0-51189 GCF_054589115.1 Cupriavidus sp. 8B
ATCCTGAGCGGGAGCATAAATGCGGCGTCAAGATGGCGCCGTCTCCTAATGACCGCTCGTGGCAAGCCGATTACTTTGGGGCCGCAATTCGAGGCTGGCGCAGAAAGATTAAGGTTGTCCAACCGAACAAATCGTGCCACGCCGATTGGGGTAGCTGCTATCATGCCGCGCATCGCGCGCGGGTGTAGCTCAATGGTAGAGCAGAAGCCTTCCAAGCTTATGACGAGGGTTCGATTCCCTTCACCCGCTCCATCGGGCCTCTAGCTCATGCCTGGTTAGAGCAGCGGACTCATAATCCGTTGGTGCCGTGTTCGACTCACGGAAGGCCCACCAATAGAATCTGGGGGTTACTGCGTTAAGCCCCTTGTCCGTTTTGGGTTGCCCCACTCGAGCGTCGGCCTTCCCCCACGCTCCTGCTAGCGGAAGCTGGTTCGCCGAAGGCGGAAATGGACTCCTGGATCGGTGGACTGCCGCCTGTAGGCACGTCGACCGCTATCATTGACAGTAGTGCGGCTCGACGATAGCTCGGAATGGACGGCCCGCGAGGCCAAGTACTTGAATAAGGTCGTCGAGCATGATCGTCGGGCGGTCGATCGAGTCATTTAGTCCAGGCTCGGTTTCAAAATGCTTTGCGGTACGCGCATCCTTCTGGCAGACGTCGAGCCCATGATCACACTGCGTAAGGTATAGGAAATACGCGTACCCGCTGCCGGACAATTCTATGCCTCTACCATATGAAGGATCGCTCGTCGCAGCGCGCCCGCCTAATTGGGGCGACGCGCGGGCGCCATTGAAACGCCTGATCCCTTGCAGTAACCTAGGCGACTCCGGCCCCGGCAGTCGCCCTGACCGCTACGGCAGTTGCTTGCAGCGCACTGCATTCCCACAAGAATCCTAAAGAGAACCGCACCGTGAACTACTGGACCATCCGTACGCGCATCCTGGCCAGCTTCGCTTTCATCCTGCTGATCATGGCGCTGATGGGGGTGGTCGCGCACAACCGGCTGTCGGCAATCAATCGCGAAAGCGACGTTATGCAGAAGGACGCCCTGCCCGGACTCCATTACAGCACTGCGCTGCGCGCCACATGGAGCGAACTCTATGTCCTGGGCTGGCAGACGATGACCGCATCCAGTGACGAAGAACGCCAGCGTTATTTCGGGCTGGCACGCGACGCCAAGCAGCGCTTGGACGCTTTGGAGCAAGGCTATGAAGCCACCATCTTCCGTGACGACGACCGGATGCGCTTCCATGCCTACAAGGAAATCCGCGCCAACTACGAACAGGCGTCTCGCATCTTCAGTGAGCCCACTGCCTGGCCTGGCGCCGCAGCAGCTCAGGCCGCCCTTCTCGGCCCGCTCCACACCACCTGGGTCGAGGGCCGCAAGGCAGCGCAGGCCCTGGTCGCTGACAACGATAGCATGGCCCAGAAGGGCGCAGCCAATATCGCCGGCTCGGTCGATCTGGCCAAGACGAGCATTGAGGTGGCCTTGCTGGTGGCAGCTTTCGCCGCTGCGATCTGCGGCTATCTACTTTTGCGCGCCATCACCGTGCCGATGCAGGGCATCGTGGGTCTGCTCGCCCTCATGCGCGGCGGCGATCTGAGCCAGCGCTTGTCGCTGAACCGCAAGGACGAATTCCTCGAGATAGAGCAGGGCTTCAACCAGATGACCGGCGAACTCACCGGACTGGTCGGCCAGGCCCAGCGCTCGGCCATCCAGGTGACCACCTCGGTCAACGAGATCGCAGCCACCGCGCGCCAGCAGCAGGCCACCGCCACGGAAACCGCCGCCACCACCACCGAGATCGGCGCTACCTCTCGCGAGATCTCGGCCACCTCGCGCGACCTGGTCCGCACCATGGCCGAGGTTTCCGGCGCCGCCGAACAGACCGCCGGCCTGGCCGGCACCGGCCAGGTGAGCCTGTCGCGCATGGAATCGACCATGCACCACGTGATGGAAGCCGCCGGCTCGGTCAACGCCAAGCTGGCCACGCTCAATGAGAAGGCGGGCAATATCAATCAGGTCGTCACCACTATCGCCAAGGTGGCGGACCAGACCAACCTGCTTTCCCTGAACGCCGCGATCGAGGCCGAGAAAGCCGGCGAATACGGCCGCGGCTTCTCTGTGGTGGCCACCGAGATCCGGCGCCTGGCCGACCAGACTGCGGTTGCCACCTACGATATCGAGCAGATGGTGCGGGAGATACAGTCCGCGGTGGCGGCCGGCGTGATGGGGATGGACAAGTTTTCCGAGGAAGTGCGCCGCGGCATGTCGGAGGTGAGCCAAGTGGGCGACCAGCTCTCCCAGATCATCGGCCAGGTGCAGTCGCTGGCCCCCCGGGTGCAAATGGTCAACGAGGGCATGCAGGCCCAGGCCGGCGGCGCCGAACAGATCAACCAGGCGCTGATGCAGTTGTCCGAGGCCGCCCAGCAAACCGTGGAATCCCTGCGGCAGTCCAGCCAGGCGATCGACGAGCTGACGCTAGTTGCCGACGGCTTGCGCACCGGCGTGTCGCGTTTCCAGGTCTGACTCGACATGTGCCGACTTGTGTCGCGGACTTGCCCGTCAGCATATGCGGGCGTTGGGTAGGTGATCCAGAGCGGGTCAGCCGTCGTCATGCCAAACGCAATTTGCTGGTGTCCAGTCTCCTACCACCAAGGCCGCCTTCTCCGAGGCGGCGTCACTTTTGTTTTGTTCTACGGCGGCGGCAATGGCAGGGCGAGCCAGCCAGACGCCTCGACCGCGTCAAAGTCATAGGCGTTATAGATGCACACCGCTGCGATGACATAGTGGACGGCGAGATTCATCGACGAACAGCAAGCTGTTTGCAATAGAGGGCCGCGCGCAGCAGATGGCGCGTGAGCGCGAAGTGCTGCCGGACGGGACAGAAGCTCGACAGGAATGCCTGCGTGCGCCTCGGGTCGCGAAAACCACGCATGCGCCGCTCCCGCTCGCGGGCCGGCAGGTGACTGTTCTCGGCCGATTGTTCACCCGGGCAGCGGCTTTGACGAACACGTGCTTGACGTGCGCGAGTTCGGGGATCTCGGCCTTCGCCGCCGGATAGCTGCGCAACTGGTCAGTGACGATCTTGTGCGGCGCCTCAAGACAGGCCGCGAGTACGCGTTTGAAGAACCGTTTTGCCGCGGCCTTGTCACGCCGCTTCTGCAGCAGGATATCAAGTTCGGCGCCGTGCTGATCGACTGCACGCCACAGCAGATAAGGCTCGCCGCGCAGCGTAACGAACATTTCGTCGAGGTGCCAGATACTGCCTGGCTTGCGGCGGGTAGCCTTGACGCGATGTGCGAAGCCCGCGCCGAACTTGTCGCACCAGCGACGGATCGTCTCATAGCTCACGACGATACCGCGCTCGAACAACAGTTCTTCAATATCACGCAGGCTGAGTTAAAACCGGAAATGCCAGCGTACTGCCTGACTGATGATCACTGCTGGAAACCGGTGACCGTGATAGAGAGATTTCGTTTCGCGCGGTTGGTGGCGCTGTCGCAGGTGCTGTCGCCATCCTTGGCCTCCGGTCTGATGGCCGGGGCTTGCCGCGCATTCCGATCAGTCGCCTACTGGCCGGCCGTCGGCGAGCCACTGCTGTACCTCTCTCATCCGTAGGCGGTAACGAGAGAAATTGTGCTCTCCAAGCCTGGAGAGATCACCTTTGACCATCTCCTGGAGTTGGGCAGCAATGCCAGGCTCTAGGCCGAGATCCGCGATCACTTTGGTTAGGGGCTCTCGGTCTCGCACAACCTGCGCGACGACTTCGTGGATCGTCTCTCGATACTTTGCTCGGAATGGATCGGGCTGCCCGGCCGCCGCGATCTGGGCGGCATACTTCGCGATTGATCGGCGATAAGTCCAGGCAAACAGGTCGGCAGCGATACTGGCATCAAGCAGTTCGTAGACGCCGATCCTAGCTCTACCGTAGTCGTCATCGCTGACATCGAGGAAACTGAGCGGGGCGCAGTTGTAGAGCAGAAGCGGGATGTTTGCGCTGAGACGACTGGTACGCTTGTTCCCATCCTCGAAAGGTTGGAGGTATGCAATGTTCACCCAAAGGAAGAACGCTGCTTCCGCGGGATTTTTGATCACTTTTGCCTTCTCGATGATCTGCGTCAGCATCTCGTCTAGCAATTGCGGGGCGTGCGAGGGGACGTACACGGTATTGCTGATGCTTACCACCTTATTGCGGATGGTCCCCAGTGCATCCTCATCCTTGAGCAACCCTTGCATCAACAGCGTATGGAGGTTGCGAATGATCGGTACGCTCAACCCGTATAGCGGTACCTCATCAATCAGGAACTCGATGGCCTGCTTGTGGTTCAGGAGCATCGTCGCATCCCGATCGCCGGGATCTGCACGCCCCGCTTTGAACAAGACCTCCGTATCAAGCCTGGAGTACCTGTTCCCCTCAAGACGAGAGGATGAGAACGACAGATCGATCAGCAGCGGAGCGATGACATTGCGCGCGTATGTACCTGCTGGCTGCTGGCCTTGCATCCGGCCTTCGCTGTATAACTCGTTGGCCAGGGACTCGGGAAGCAAGAAGGTCTGGTTTGGCTGGTAGTCCTCGACAAACTTCCGTTGATAGCTGACGGGGGTACGTACGCCCAATGGAGCATCGAGTTTGGCCATCAGATTCCTAGCCTCGGCGGACCAGGTCAGCGCGGCAGTTCCCACCTGCGCTGCTGCTGGTGGCGTGCTCGATACCCGGGCGACCGGTTGCGCCAATCCCACGAGCCGGTATCGCGTGCTGGAAGACCTGCCGAGCCGCTCGATCATCCCGTCGGCCTCAAGCCGTTCCAGATAACGGAGAACGGTGGCCGGAGGCGCATCCACAGCGCCTTCCACGTCGCGGCGACGCAATTCGACCTGGCCCGCGGCGGCGCGGTCCCTGAAGAGCTTTAGGATGCCCTCGAACAGTTCGATTCTTGCCATCTGGGTGACTCAGGAATGATTCGACGTTGATCTCCAATCAATCGTACATCAAAATTGATCGGAGAATGCTTCTCAAATCATTCTCGAATCAATTTCGATCAAAGATGGTGACGTATGAGGCATGCTGTGCGCAGGAGCTCAAGGCGCTGAAGCGGTTGGCCGCCGAGAAAAGAGAAGCTCGCGTCAATGGTCAACTGGTCGGACACGCGGCACGGTCCGTGCGGGCATATGGGAGCTGGCCAAGTGGACTCGAAATCGGGAGACGGCACCGCTGGGAGGGCGAAGATGACAGGAAGGGCTGGGCGTATCCAATGCAAAAAATGTGCCTCCTGGGGCATTTGCAGACATTGTGCATTGTCCGATCTTTTGAGTGCGTTCGCTTCCCGCGTACATTTCACAAAATCGGACGATTTAACATGATGGCCGCCTGTCTCGTCGTCGCCACGCGCGAAGCTCACCGCGCAACGCATCGCGCTTGTTGGGGTCGTCGTACTTTTTTACGCAAAATCTGGCGGTTTTGATCCGAAAATCCATACGGATCCAGGACTTGCTAAATTGCCTGCCTCGCGAAAGGAAAGAGGTGGGCCTGCGGAGCCTTGCTGCAAGCGGCCCTCTGGGCAATCATCGCCAGATTTTGCGCAAAAAGTACGGATACCCCTACTTACGCGCCATTCGACCCCTCGTACGTGCCGCAATAGGCGCTTTTTCGAGAGTGTCGACTCGTAACTTTCATATGTGAAAGTCGCACCATCCCCCGTCACCCCGGAGGATGGGTGTCGTATACGACACTTACCACCATCAAGGCACGCCGATCATAGGAAGGAATCAGAATGTCCGTGAGTCGCTGGTCGCCGGGTATGAGCATCTGATTGCGTCCGTCGTTTTGCCCGATCCAGATGATCGGTATGTGGTCGCTGCCGCCATCCATAGCGGGGCCGAAGCGATCATCACGTTTAACATGAAGGACTTCTCGAAGGCGGCGCTCGACAAGTTCAACATCGAGGCGATCCACACAGACGATTTCATCGTGGATCTCCTTGACCTTAACGCAGGCAAAGTTCTCGCCGCAGTGGCAGAACACCGTGCATCGCTCAAGAACCCACCGAAATCTGTCCCCAAGCATTTGAGCACTTTGACCGCCCAAGGCCTTACGCAGACGGTTTCCATCCTTACACAATTCGGCATGGCGGTCTAACGCGCTCGGGTCGGGTCAATGCGCTGGCGACGAAGCGATTGTTCGGGACGTCCAACTCCACGCGGGGGGATACCCTCGGGGCTCATCCTTCTCGGACATCACCGCCTGGGTCCGAGTAGCAATCTGCGCAGGTTTGCGCGTTGCTGCCACCCCCAAGACCGCGGCTGGATATCGAGCCGTGGGCGGCGTCGCTGCCTGCAGGCTTTCGCGGCTGTCGGGGTCCCATTCAAACCAATGGGATCGCCGCACTCATTGTTATATAGCATAACAATTTAGCATAATAACGATTATGTGCTTTACGCGCCGCATTTAGCGCGGCGCTACCAAGTGCCGCCCGTCGAGATTGCCTTGGGGCCACTGGGAACGGTACAGTTGGACTACTGGCTAGCAATTGGCCAGCAACAGAACGTTCGGAGCAAAAGCATGACATCGAGGGACGACGAGCGCAACGTCTTGGGCCGGTGCGCGGCCGCGGCGCGCGGTGACGTCACGGCAGCATTCGATCAGCGAGAAGCCAACGTCTTTCGTCTTGCCGCGATGGTGCTGCAGTCGCGTTTGCCAGTGGAATCAGGTCGCTTGATGCATGCAAGCGACCAATACTTCCGTCTGCATCCGACCGACAAGGTGTCCAGCGCTGAGGTGGTTCGGAAAGGCTGGGTATTGGGCTTGCCTCGGCTGCGCGATATGCTGACGATGCAGCTGCGGCCTCACTAAAATGGTCCGCAACATTTCCTTTCACACCCGCACGGCACTTGCCGAGGGCCTTCGCGAGCTGTTCAAACAGCTTGAGCAGCGCCTTTCCCTTCGGCAGCCACTGACGGTCTACCTGGCTGGCGGGATGGCCGTGCACCTCTATACGGCAAGCCGAGTCACGACGGACGTTGATGCCGAGTTCGCTGGGCGGGTGCTGCTGCCTCAGGATGTGCTTGTGGACGTGGTTTTGGAGGACGGGACGCCTCAGGTCATCTACCTGGACACCAACTACAATCCAACGTTCGCGCTGATGCACGAGGACTACCAGGAAGACTCTATACCGGTGGACCTGGGCCTGGATCAGATACAGGTGCGCGTGCTCTCCCCCGTGGATCTCGCTGTCAGCAAAATCGCGCGGCTCGCCGATAACGATCGCGAAGACATTTGCGCGCTCGTTGCAGTTGGACTGACGTCGGCAGACGAGATCGAGGAACGTGCGACAAGCGCCCTTGGGGGTTACGTTGGCGGAATCGAGATGCTACGCCTCAAACTGCGCGACACTCTCGAGATCGCGCGTGAACAGGAACGCATCGCCGCTGCGGCGACTGGCACGAGGGAAGGCCCTACGTTCTAATCTAATCGCTCGCCACGCTGCGGCGGACGCCATTGGCGGCGCGAGTCGCGCCTTGTCAGTTTCACGCTGAATTCGCTAAATCACCAATACGTTTCCAACAAGCGGCCACGAGAGGAAACTCCAAACCCCAGCGGCTGCATCGCGATGCAGCGCTCCCAGCTCGGCCAGTACCTGAACGGCTTGTCCTGCCAACCGTCTGAAAAAATCGGGCGCTTTCCCAACGGCATGCCCTACTTCCGCCACGCTGGCCCGTTCTCGGTCGGCGAGCGCGTCATCCACGCTTACCGCCATCTGCAGCAACTCATCGCGCCGCGGCGGCGGAAAATGCGCAGGCGCCTGGCTTTGGCCCAGTAGCGGTAGCCACCATGGGTGAGGGCAAGCTGGTTCGGCTGGAGATCCTTCAGGACGACCCAACGGGACACGATATGCTCGCGGTTACCGTCACCTCCTCGACGTCGGCTTGGGCTGTTAGGCCGCACCGTCCGTAGAAAATCTTCCTGATGGCAGGGCGGCGGGGGTGCCATCGAGCTTGGCTGCAAGGGCATTGGCTTCCAGATAGCCATTGGACACAAACCTGCTCGAGTGCGCCCCTGACCCCGACGAGGGAGACCGCCGGCAGGCGATAGAAGAGATGCTGGACGCCCACTATCCGCGCTATGCCCGCCTCAAGCGCAACCCGCATCGCGCATGAACACGTCGAAAGGTCCAATCTTCCCCCTGCCATCGCAAAAGCGGGCATCAATCGCCGGACGCACTTGGTTACAGCACCGCCACGCGCATGCGCTATCTGATGCTGCTGGACCGGCTGAGCCGACATCCTTTGACGTTGGCATTTAATGCTGGCGGTTAATTGCAAGAATCCGACGATTCCCTCAAATCCCTCTCGCGATTGCGTCGAACAGGCTCCTTACGTGCGAGCTGACGTGCGTCGACGGCGATTAATCCCACGCCCGATCCCTGCCCCGCCCTTCTTCGTACACCTTAGACTCTCGTGCCGCATGGGACGCCGCCTGCTCGAGGAGAGGCACGTGATCCTTCGGCACAACTAGCATGGTCAAACCCAAGCCGTCTAGAGCGCGGAGAACATAGTCAAGGTGAACACCCTTCCCGTTCTCCAGCTTCGACAGCATACCCACGGAAACCCCGCACGTTCGGGCGGCCTGATCGATTGGTAGGCGCTGGGCAGCGCGAGTCGCGCGTACTCTATCCCCAAGATGCGAGCTCATCTTGATCGCGGCGCGGGATGGCAAGGTTGAATCTGGCAATGGGCGTGGCATATCGAGTTCAAGAAGATCAGAGCCGCGAGACAAACAGCCCGATCGTTATTTCACGAAAGTGAAATTATATCGGAGAACGTCCGCTCTCGCGCCAGTGCTAACGAAGGTGACCGCCAGAGAAGCGCACACGACTGGTTGAGGAGCCGCAACGCTCATCCAGCGGGGTCCGCCAGGGCGATATGCGTGGCCGCCCGAAATATGATGTACCAAGTACGAAGCCGGCGACACGCGTAGCAAGGCCTCGCCTGTCGGTGCGCAGAGCCGCAAGCAGGCTGGTCGGCGCATTTGACCTCGCCGGGAACCGCGACCTTGACTTCCGGCAGGCCCCTGTAGATTGGATCTACATTCACCACGTAGGTCACCCGATGTCAGCGCATCCCACACAGCTCTACCTCTTTGATGAAATTGTCCGCGCGGCCGTCGCTCGCCCGTTGGTCCTCATGGCGTGCTCTGCCACGAAGCTCGATCGCCCTGCTCCGGCCATGGACCTGTGCCGCGGCGTCATGTATGAAACCTTCCGCGCTCACGTGCAGGCTGATGCGCAGCCCGATCTGAGCATATTCCTATCGGCACCTGCTAGGTATCCCGCCCAGATGGGCGACCATCAAGGGCCTGTTTCAAGGGCCCTGCGGTATCACTGCCTAGGTCGACGTCGAGGAAGTAACAGGAAACCGCTCTCATATCGTTTCCCGTTGGATCGGCCTGCAGAATCTCCAGCCAAACCTATGACAGTCATTAACCTGCAGTTGGAAGCTAACACCCTCGCCGTGCTCGGAAGCCCCTCTCAAACGGGACCCTATATGGAAATTGCCACAGCATTTCCCCTAAACGCCTACAGCTCAGCCGGGAACAGGGGTCATAGCACGCTATCGTTATTCGGAAGCCTGTGCTTATCCGATGTAACCGTTTCCAGGCTGCGCTCCAGCAAGCTCAAGTCATCACGAAGCAACTGAAGAATCGCCGACGGCCCTGGGGAACTCAACTTGCGGTTGGCCGGAAGTTCGACCGAACTCAGGGCCATGTCTGCGATCTGTGCGGCTACATCTTCCATAGACACTTGTCCTTCGGGATTGAACCACCACGCAGTCCAATTGCACATTCCGATAATGGAGAACGCTGCAACCCTGGCGTCATCGCCGATGCCGGCGGCTCGCCGAGCAAAATCAGCGAGGACATGGCCTTGCGCCGCATGGAAAAGAACGGCGTCACGCTCTCCAGTACGAATCAGGTGGTTGCTGAGCTTGCGGGCAGTTGGAGCACGCCCGAAGGGATGCATATTATGCAGGAAGTGGTAATGCCCGCATTGCAGGGCTAAAAGAGTGAGCACCTCTTGCCAAGCCAGAGGTGCTACTCCGATGGGTTGGCGGTGCGGCCTATCCGCGAGCGACAACGTGAGGGCATCGCGCTCGCCGAACAGCGCGCAGAAGCCGGTGTTCCCGGCGTCGTGTGCTTTGGGAATCAAATGAAGTTCTAAACGTCCAGTCGACCTCTCTTAGCGATGCCTCCTGAAATGCAGCAATGACGAACATCAGAATCCGACTTGCATTCCGGCGCTGGCATACCGCCGCACGAAGTGCTGTCCGACCAGGAACTTCACGTGCTGCAGTGCTGGCGGCTGGCAAGAGCATCAATGACGATGAAAGCAAACCAGGAAGACAGGGGGACGGTCCCAGCGAACTGATCGATGCCAGGGCCGCCATGGCGATGCTGGGGATCAAGTCGCAGACGCTCTACTCGTACGTCAGCCGCGGATTCATCCGTGCGGTCAGTGCGCCACCGGGTAGCAAGGGAAGTCTGTACTATCGACAGGATGTCGAGGTATTGCAGATGCGTAGACGCAAGGACCGCCCTCGCGTGCAAATGGCTCAGCGAGCGCTGCGGATCGGTGGAGAGCCGGTGCTCAAGAGCACCATTACCGCCATCACGAACGAAGGGCCCGTCTACCGGGGGTTACCTGCGATAGAACTGGCGCGCAGCGGCGTACCTTCGAGAACTGCACAGAACTAACTGCTCTGGGGCGGCGTGCTGCCGGTGCAACCTTCTTAATTGGCAGCCGCAATCCCTGCCGCCGGCATTCGATGGCTTTCTTGAGTTCGTCGCGGCGCCGGTGGGGGGCAGTAATACGCGGCGGCTCTTCTCGGCGTTGGCGATATGTCGTAGCGGCAACGCCGAGCTCAGTTCGGGAACATCCGTGCTCGCGGCACGACAGCTCCTGCAAGTCCTCGCATCCACGCTCGGATTCCTGCGGGAGCGTTCCCGTTTCCAGCCGGCCTTTCCAGCCGGCCGATGGCCACGCCTCGTAAGCCGAATGGTTGTGCCGGCATGGTGCGCCCCCCAATTCATTCACATGTTCACGACTTAACACAAGTATCACTGTGAGAACAACAACAACAACAACAACAACAACAACAACAACAACAACAACAACATCACAGCACTTTTGGCCGTTTTTTCTAATGTCGTACTTGGGTTGATGTAAGCACGTGGCCAACGTCCCGACCACTTTGGCGCGCTTTCAGGTACCAACGCATGCACAGGACCATGACATCCCGGTCGAAGTGCCGTCTGTTGAATACCCAATCGACCTCGTGCAAGCTTGCACACGTCAAAGAACCAAACATCAACCACCGCCGCCTCGGATTTGCACTAGTGCCGTCTATCCGAACACCTCTACTGCGAAATCTAGAAAGCTGCGCAGCTTCGGCGTCATCCGGCGGTCCGGGGCGTAGAGGATATGGACTGGACGGGTTGGCGGTTCGTAGTCCGGTAATAGGCGCACCAGTCGGCTGGCAGCCAGATCAGCCTCCACCAGTTCAAGGGGCTGCAGAAGGATGCCCTGCCCAGCCACTGCAGCCATGCGCAGGGCTTCACCGCTGTCTGCCATCAGCCGCCCGGTCACCGGCACGGTGATGCGGCCATCTGGACTACAAAAGTCCCAATGGGTTCGCAGAGAGGTATGGGAGAAGCCGAGGCATTGGTGTTGCTGCAGATCCATCGGGTGATTTAGTGCCGGACAATTAGTGAGATAGGTCGGCGCCGCACACAGCACGAGTTGATAAGGCCGCAGCGTGCGGGCCATCAGGCCGCTGTCGGCCAATTCGCCCACCCGGAACACAGCGTCGTAGCCCTCATCGATCAGGTCGACCATGCGGTTTGTGAGGGTGAGGTCCACGGTGACTTCCGGGTGGGCAGTCAGGTAGTCGGTCAGCCTGGGCGTCAAGGCATGGATTCCGAAAGTGACTGGTGCGTTGATCTTGAGTCGACCGCGCGGTGTGGCGCGGGTCTCGGCGACAAGTGATTCTGCGGCTTCCACTTCGGCAAGGATGATTCTGGCCCGCTCGTAAAACGTCTTGCCGATTTCCGTCAGGCTATGGCGCCGGGTGGTGCGGCGGAGCAATCGAACGCCCAGGTGCTGCTCCAGCATCTGGACATGCTTGCCAACCAGTTGGGGTGAGGTCTGCAGAGCGTCTGCTGCCGCCGAGAACGAGCCGGTCTCGACGGCCTTGACGAAGATCTGCATGGCAGTAAGACGGTCCATTAGAAATATCTCGTTTGCAGTAAATCAGCGTTTTACCAATTTATCGCGTTTGGTTTGCTGTCGTACAGTGTCCATCGCGCTTCACGGACAGGAGGACACATTCGGAGCGCGCATCTGGGGGCACCGGGCACGTGGGCAGGGCTTCGCCAGCCTGCTACCTGATCGACAGGATGAGGTGGTGGTGGTAGGACATCGCAACCCAGCCCAGTCGGCAGCGCTGGCGGCCACACTGGGCGCGCAAGTGATACTGCCGTCAAGCGCGGAGACTCGCATCCAGCGAACGTGGGCGAGTTCGAGTCGGTTGATGCTGATCCTCTGAGCAACGGCCGATTCGTCAAGCCGAACGGTGAAATGAACATCACTACGGCAAATTGGGCTGGGATCCCGTGACGGCACCGGCGTGGATCAAAGTTTGATCTGCCTAGCGGCAGTCAACGACGGACAGTTGTCCATACTTTTTTTGAGAGGCTGAGCATATTATGACGGCAGAAACAAACAAACTAATCATGTCCCGCTTTGTGGACTTCATCAACACCGCCAGCGAGCAACTCGCCGAAGAGCTCATTTCTCCTCACGCAATATTCCATGTTCCGGGTCGGCCCGACCCCGTGGTGGGCCCGGCCGGTTATCTTGAGATCATAGGCATGATGCGCGGCGGATTTCCGGATATTCAATGGACGTTGGAAGAGTTGGTCGCCGAAGGTCAGAATGTGGCAGCTCGGTTCACGATGCGTGGTACGCACCAAGGCACCTTCTTCGGCGTTCCTCCTACAGGTAAAAAGATTGAAGTACAAGCGACGAACTTCTATCGCCTCTCCGGTGGCCAATTTGTTGAAGAGCGCGGGCAACCTGATCTGCTTTCCTTGCTGCAACAGATCGGCGCTGTTCCGACGTAACCCCCATTGGAGCTATTTGTCGCGCTGTCCAAAGGACATGTCGCTTATAGTCTCCCCTTTCTGTCGAACCATTGATGTACCTTGGCGACCATCTCGGTGATGGCCGGCTCGCTTCCTTTCAGTCGGGAACGGCGTAGTCCACCTGCTGCCGCCAAATGCGCACGCCTTCCAGTGCGTCGCGCACTGCGGTATGGGCGGGATGGTCAGCATAGGCGCGCAACGCGGACGCCGACTCGAAGTCGGACAGCAGCACGACATCAGCGGCGTAGTCGATATGGCTGATGTCCACGCCAACCTCAATATGCAGCAGCCCGGGAACGCGGTCGGCCAGGCTCTCGAACTGGCGCTTCACCAGTTCGCAGGCGGCCTGGCGTTCGGCGCCGCTGCCGGCCGCGACCTTCCACATGACTATATGACGGATCATGCGCGGCTCCTGAAAGGTGGAATCACTGTGACGGGAATTAGCATCGGTTGAGGACAAAGTCATGGTGCAAGGTGTAGTAGGGTTGATCCAGTGCAGTCCCGTCGGGCGCGATGCCGGCCGGGTGCGAGATCCAGTTGGACACTAGGGTCGAGCGGACGCCGAACACGGCATCTGAGTCAAGATACGGGCCATCGCTGCGGAAGATGTGCGTGATCAGCCGGTCATAGTTTTCGGCTTCAATCTTGAAGTGCAGGTGCGCCGGCCGCCACGGATGACGCTCCAGAGCTTGCAGCATGCGGCCTACCGGACCGTCATAGGGGATCGGATAGGGCACGGCCAGGATCGAGCGAAAATGGAAGGCACCCGTGGCATCTGTGCGGACTCTCCCCCTGCCCTGCAGGTGATCCAGCCCGGCACGCTGGACATCGTAGAAGCCTTCGTCATCGGACTGCCAGACCGCCACTTCCGCGTCCGCGACCGGTTCGCCGCCGAGTCCCCTGACGGTCCCGGAAACGAAGCACGGGATGCCACTGGCTCCGTTGGCGATATCCCCGCCGTTCTCCACGACGGGCGAGTCTTCCACGTAGAACGGGCCGAATACCGTGGCCTCGGTGCAGCCAGGCGGCTTGCGGTTGTTCAATGCAGTCACCAGCGTGGAGAGACCAAGCGTGTCGGATAGCAGGATGAACTCCTGGCGCTTGTCATCGCACATCTGGCCAGTTTCGGTCAGGAAGCAGATCCCTTGATGCCACTCCTCCTCCGTCAACTCCACTTCACGGGCAAATTC
Organism: Cupriavidus sp. 8B; assembly: GCF_054589115.1. Classification (NCBI taxonomy): domain Bacteria; kingdom Pseudomonadati; phylum Pseudomonadota; class Betaproteobacteria; order Burkholderiales; family Burkholderiaceae; genus Cupriavidus; species Cupriavidus sp. 8B. The sequence goes on from NZ_BAAILO010000039.1 coordinate 14,391, forward strand.
GTGGAGGTGCTTGACCAGACTCTCCATGATCTTGACCAGGCGCGGATTCCCCGAGCGGTTGGCTGCGAGCACAGCCTGGGTGATGCTGACTTCGTCGATGTCTTTCATTGTTGCCATGATCCGGATGAAGGTGCTGGCGTCCGCCGCGGCGGACGCCAGCCGGCTACTTCAGTTTGAACAGCTTGATGGCATTGCCGCGGCCGATCTTCTCGCGATCCGCGTCGCTGATGCTCGCGTGGTCAAACCACTTCGCGGCATGATCGACGTTCTCGAAAGGCCAGTCCGTCGAGAACAGGATGCGGTCCGCGCCGACCTCCAGAATGGCATCGATCAGCGTCTGGTTGTGGAAATTGCCAGATGTGGTCAGATGGAAGTTGCGTTGGAAATAGTGGCGGAAGCTCTTCTGCGCTGGATAAGATTTGGGAGTCTTGACCCAGGCATTGCGGTTGTCCATGCGCCACAGGCTGTACGGCAGTCCCTCGCCCAAGTGGCCGAGGACGATCTGCAGCGCGGGATGCCGATCGAACAGACCGGAAGCCATCAGGCGCAAGGCATGGACAGCGGTCTCCTGCCCGAAGGCCCACGTCGGACCCAGCAGCCAGGGGTGACCTTCGTAGATCTGGGCCCATGATGCGATCGGGTTGCGCGGATGCAGATAAAACGGAACATCCAACTTTTCCACAGCAGCCCAGAACGATGCGTATTGCGGCGCGTCGTAATAGACGACATTGTCGGGTGAATCTATCTGCGAGAAGCCGTTGACCAGCGCGCCGCGCATGCCCAAATCCCGGATGCAACGCGTCAGCTCCGTCGTGGCGAAGTCCGGATCCTGCAGCGGCAGTGCAGCCAGCCCCTGGAACCGGTCTGGACGCCGCGCCACCTGCTCCGCCAGAAAATCGTTGGCACGGATGGCCAGCTCGCACGCCTTCTTGCGATCGGGAATCGCCTGGATCGCCGGTGCATTCAGTGACAGCAGCATCATCTCCATGCCGTTCTCGTCCATCTGCCGCAGGCGGTCGTCCTGGATGTCGAGCAGTCGCCGGCTCAATTCCTTCCAATAGTCGCCAGGGACGAAGCCGGCGGAGTCGTTCAGCGTTTCGGGAATGGCGAAATGCTCTTCCAGTCCAATCTTTCCTTGCATGGTGTTCCTTGTTGTCGAATCTAAGGTCCCGGGATAAGCCCGGGCGAACGCGAGGGAGGCGCCATCGACGCGGCTCAGTACTGCCCCTTGGCCTCCAGGCCGAGAAGATGCTGGCCAGCCATGGACGACACCGCATCCCAGTTCAGGCTGATGTGCTTGGCGATGGCATTGCCGTCACGCCAGAGGCGCTGGATCGGCTGCGACAGCGCCAGGCCGTTGCCGCCCGTGTTATCGAAAATGGCGTTGATCGAATCGCGGGCGAGCCGCGCGGCGAAGGCATGGTCGAGTCGGTTGCGGATGCGTGTATCGACGTCGATTTCCTGGCCAGCCAGGGCAAGTCGCTCTACTTCGGCCACGTCGCGATAGATCAGCAGGCGGGCGGCATCAATCATCGCCGACGCTTCCGCGACCCGAGACTGGACCGGGAAAAACTCTGCAAGGCGGCTGCCTCCCCCCGCCACGGCGCCACGCGTGACGCGCGAGCCCGCGGCGGCAAGGAAGGCATCGATAGCGCCTTGCGCGGCACCAAGAATCGGCGACACCAGACACACCGGCAGCGCCGACAGGAAGGGGATGCGGTAGAGCGGATTGGTGTTCACCGCCGCGCCGGGCGGCAGGTTAGATGAGGCCTGAGCGAATGTCAGCTTCCGATGTGCCGGCACCAGCGTGGGCACCTTGATCTCGACGGCCTTGGAGCCGGTTCCCGCTTGGCCGGCGGTGAACCAGTCGTCATGGATCGTCCATTGCTCACGCGGGACGAGCAGGAACCCGGCATGTGGCACCGGCGTCTCGTCGTCCGGCGCGAACTGCACGCCGATCAACGCCCACTGGGAATTGTCGATATTGGAAGCCCAGTGCCATCTGCCGGCGACGACGTAGCCGTCCTGGACGCGCTCGGCCTTTACCGTCGGCGCATAGGAGCCACACACGATAGCATCCGGGTTGGTGCCCCAGACGTCCTCCTGAGCCTGAGCCGGAAAAGTGCCGAGAAGCCACTGGTGGACGCTACCCAGCGAGCAGCCCCAGGCCGACGAGGGGCAGCCTCGTCCGAGCTCGCTGATGATGTCCACGAATGCCGAGAAGCCGTACTCGTAGCCACCGAAGCGCGCAGGCTGCATGAGCCGGAAGAAGCCTGCCTCGCGAAAGAGCGCCGTGGCCTCATCGGAGACGCGTCGTGCCTCTTCGGTCTGTTGGGCATGCGGCCTCAGGAAGCCTTCCGAGATCTCCATGGCGCGCTCCATCAGCTTGGAGAGTTCGGGCGCGCTCGCCACTGGCGAGTGCCTGCCTGGGGCGTCTGCCGTATCCACACGGGAGGCCTGGGTGGGGTTGGGGAAATCGTTCATCGCTGCACTCGTTTCGGGACATGGCGTCGTTGCCTGCCTACAATCTACGTCCACATATTTGCAAACGCAAATATGTGGACGTAGGGAATTACCCTCGGTCGAGTGATTTTTAGGATGTCAGTGCGATGTTGCGCCGCGTCTGTACAAGGAACTACGCGGTTTTCTGTGCTTTTCTAGGGAATTCCCCGTTGGGAAAAACCCCGACGCAAAAAACCCGCTCAGGTCAGATGCGAGAATCTATACTCTGTAATAACTTGCAAATGCAAATAGATTGGTCTTATCCGGCGAGCGGCGAGAGATTGGAATACATGCGCACAAGCATCTGCTTGAGCACCTTAACTTCCTCCGCGCTGAAGCCGGCGATGGCCACCCTTTCAAACAAGGCACCAAGCGGGATGGTCTGGGAAGCGAGCTGTGCACCCGGGGCAAGCAGTTGAATTTTGATTGAACGCGCATCCGCAGTGTCGCGGCGGCGGGCAACCAGGCCCTTCTCCTCGAGCGAAGTAATCAGGCGCGACAGCGTGGAAACGTCGATGCTGGTGTGCTCCGCGAGTTCGACAATGGCTTGCTTGTCGCGATGCGAGAGTGAGGCGAGTACGCGATAACCGGGCAACGTAATGTCGAACTGCCGCAGGTACTTCGAGAAGGCGACGCCGATGCCTACACCAGCACGATTGAGGAGATACGGCACCGATTGCTCGAGGTCGAATCCCTCCGGAACGGCAGCGTTAGCAGGCTCGATGCCCCGGGTTTTCGGCTTCGCTTCTTGAGCAACAGACTGGGTACTTTTTTTGGTCGGCTTCATGCTGGCGGGTCGGTGGCTGTCCATACAGCGTCGCAGTGTCGGTGCGAAGTGAATTTTAGCATGCACATGCATGTAAGCCTGAGCGGCACCACCGTTTCGGGAACAAACTCTGAGGAGACTATCATGAGCTGGGAAAGTGCATGGGCCACTTCGCCGGGCGATCTGCCGAACGGCGAACTAGCAGCGCCGGACTTCGATCCGCGCGATCTGCGCAACGCATTGGGGCGCTTTGCTACCGGGGTCTGCCTGATCACAACCATGGGATCCGACGGCAAACGCGAGGGCCTGACCGCGAATTCATTCAGCTCCGTTTCGCTGGAGCCTCCCATCGTCCTGTGGAGCTTGCGTCGGGGCGCTGGCAGCCTGGCCACGTTTATCACCGCAGAACACTTCTGCATCAACGTGCTTCAGGCCGATCAGATCGATATCTCACGCCACTTCTGCCGGCCTCAAATGGACAAGTTCACGGAAATCGAGGACGCATTCGATAGCGGAATCGGGAGCCTGCCCACGCTCAAGGGAGCGCTGGCGACGTTCGAGTGCAAGCGCATTTCCCACCAGGTCGTGGGCGATCACGTGATCTTCTACGGACTCGTGCAGCGCTACACCTACTGCGATGCGAATCCCCTCGCCTTCCACGCTGGCAACTATGCCTGCCTGCAATCGGCTTGATGCCGCTATCGCCCCTTTTACTTGGATAGAATCATGGACCGTACAAGTACTTCGTTGGCGGGGACGCAAATGGCCACGCGCGCAGTTCCCGGTGAAGTTGCCTTCTGGTGCGCCCTCGTTGCACTGCTGGATGGATTCGATACGCAGGCCATCGCCTATGTCGCTCCTGTCCTTGCCGAGGCGTGGCGCATTCCCGCGGCCTCCTTCGGTATGGTATTCGCGGCTGGCCTGCTGGGGCTGACCGTCGGCACACTCTTCGTCGGCCCCTATGCCGACAAGATCGGCCGAAGGCCCGTGATCATTGGGTCGACTATCTTGTTTGGTGGCTTCGCCCTAGCGACGGCCTACGCCGGCTCCATCGAGCAGGTGCTGGTGCTGCGCTTCCTGACCGGCATCGGGCTGGGCGGAGCCATGCCAAATCTAATTGCCCTGACCTCGGAGGTGTCGTCACCCACAGCCAGGGCCCGTATGGTGACCATCATGTTCTCGGGCTATCCCCTTGGGGCAGTGGTTGGCGGCTTCGTCAGCGCCGCGCTGATCGGGAAGTTTGGCTGGCAAGTCGTGTTCTACCTCGGTGGCGGATTACCGCTGCTGGTGGCCCTGGGTCTGCTTCTGCGGCTCCCCGAGTCTCCGAGCTTCGGCGCTGTGTCGCAAAAGACCATCGCGCAAGAACCGACCTCCGGCGTAGTGACTCCCCCAAGCGTATCCGAGTTGTTCCGGAGTGACCACCGCCGGACCACGCTTCTGGTTTGGCTCGCCTACTTCTGCACGCTGTTGGTTGTGTTCACGATGACGGCCTGGCTTCCGACGCTCCTCAAGCAACGGGGGATGAGCGTGTCGCTTTCCATCGTTACCACCGCACTGCTGAACCTGGGCGGGGTAATGGGCGGCGCCTTGCTAAGTGCGTCCGTTCGTCGTTTCCACCCTTTGTCACTGATCGCTGCGTCATACGCGGCCGCTGTGTTCGGAATCATCGTCGTCGCGGCAAGCGGTGGCAACGGCCAGTTGCTCATGGTCGCAACCTTCCTGACGGGTGCCGGCCTGGTCGGCTCACAACTCCTGATGAACGGGGTCGTAACGGAACTCTATCCGACGCGCATTCGCGTTACCGCGGTGGGGTGGGCTCTTGGCGTGGGGCGCGTCGGAACGGTGCTAGGGCCCTTGATTGGCGGATTCTTCCTGTCACAAGGGTGGAGCTATCTGGCCATGGTCGCCTGGATGGCCGCACCAACAGCGGTCGCCGCCCTGGCTGCACTCCTGCTTCGCCGGCAGGGCGCGGCCAAGCGCGAACGCGCCGTTTGACATTTTCTCTTAGTAACTGACAACGCAGTAGCCATCGGCCGGCGACCGCGCCTGCCTGGGTCGCTGCGCGCCTGGACATATTGAATTTAGAATAAGAAGGAGAAGAGATGAGATTCCGGATTCTGGCGGCAAGCCTGGCCTTCGCAGTGCCTTGCGCGGCCAAGGCGCAAAGTGTGACGCTCTATGGCGTGGTCGACACCGGCATCGAGTATGTGAACCACATAGGCGCGGGCCACAGTAGCGTGGCGCGCATGGACAATCTGTCCGGCACGGTGCCCTCGCGATGGGGCATGCGCGGCACCGAAGATCTCGGCGGCGGCCTTAAGGCAGCATTCGCGCTCGAATCAGGCTTTGCGCCAGACTCAGGTGTGTCGAACCAGGGCGGTAGGCTGTTTGGGCGTCAGGCTTGGGTGGGCCTTACCGGACCGTGGGGCCAGGTGGCACTGGGACGGCAGTACACCATGCTGTTCTGGTCGACGCTCGACGCCGACATGCTGGGACCGAACACGTTCGGCTCATCGTCGCTAGACAGCTACCTGCCGAATGCCCGCGCGGACAACGCCATCTCGTACAAGGGCACGTTTGGCGGCCTGACAGTTGGCGCAACCTACAGCTTCGGGCGCGACGGCGCCAACGCGGGGCCGGGACCGGCTGGCACCAACTGTGCCGGCGAGAATCCCGCCGATCACCTCGCTTGCAGAGAGTGGTCGGCCCTGCTGAAGTACGATGCAAGAGCTTGGGGCGTAGGCGTGGCCTATGATTCTCTGCGTGGCGCGCCGGGGGCGTTCGCGGGTCTCACCAGCAGCGGGCTGAAAGACGATCGCCTGTCGGTCAACGGCTACGCGAATATCGGCTTGGCCAAGCTGGGCGGAGGCTGGATCCGGCGCGACAACAATGGCAATCCCGCCACGCCGCTCAGCGATCTCTGGTACGGCGGCATCTCGTACGCCGTAACACCGGCATTCAGTGTGGACGGCGAGGTTTTCCATCTGCGCTACCACGGCAGCGCCAATAAGGCCTGGCTATACGCGGCGCGCGGAACGTACGCGTTCTCCAAGCGGACCTCCGTGTATGCAACGGCTGGCTTCATCGACAATCGAGGGAGCCTGGCCTTGTCAGTCAGTTCCGGGGCGACAGGATCGAACCCGGCGCCGGGCGGCAATCAGCTCGGCGCCATGCTTGGCGTAAAACATATCTTCTGAGGGGAGAAGGCCAATGTGAAGAGCGCCCCTTCACGCCGGCTGCTCTCGCCGCGGTTCCGGCATTATCGCTGGGTTAGGAGCCCTTCGCCGTCGATGCGCTCGGCCAGGCTCTCGATGTCGCGCTCCGTGACGCCGGACTGGCAAGAGTCGACTGGTTGCGTTGATTTATGGCGGTTAATTGCAAAAAATCCGCCTCGTCACACTGGGAGACAGATAGCGAAGTCGACGTAACAAACGGGGGCTGCCATGCGACGCTCAATCGTTCTTGGATTTCTTGAGTTCGATGATGGCGATGGAACTGCGGTCAAGCGGGTCGAGGAAATGCGGCTTCACCGGGCCGCCGGAAGTCAGGCCTCCGGCGACGTCGGAAGGCAAGTCACTGGTCAATTGCATCCCGCAGGAGTTCGTCGAGCAGCTCGAGCGTTTTTGCGCGTCGCGCAGAGCGTGCGTTGCCTGCGGCGTGCGCCGTCGCCTGCACGATAGTCATTGCTCGGAATTGAAGACCAGGCTCGGGAAGGTTTTCTACTGCCGAGAACGATGGAAAGCCTGCAAGTTCGGTGCTGACGCCTCCAGATATATGTCGCCGCTCAAAAGTTACTTGACGGACGCAAACACAGGTGAGCTGCGATGGCTGCATGCAGAGCTGGGGCCACAATGCCCTACCGGCAGGCCAAGCGGGTCATGGCGCTCCTGTTACCGACGTCCGGCCGCGACAGGCACGTGACCACCCGCAATCACACCGTGGCCGCCAGCAAATCCCTACTGCGCGCCCAGCCCGTGCGCCGGTGGTGCAAGGAGACAAAGCCGAATGCCGAGCTTGGCATTGATGTCGGCTATGTTCGGCGGGCTCGAAGCAATGCCAAGGGAGCCGGCAAGGAAAATCGCGCGGGAACAGGCAATGAATCATCGTCGATCGATAGCTGTCGTCGTTGCGGCATTGGACCAGACAGGCAGATAACACGCGCCTGGGCTTCCGCTATGCCGCGCACCAAGCGACTGCAGGAAGAAATGACGAGATGCTTGCAGGACAGCGTGTACGAGGTTCCCAATGACGTCTGCGTCCTGGCCGATAGCGCTCTTCCTCTGTAGCCGGGCCAGCGCCGCTATGCGGCTTGTGGATACGGGACCCAGCTTGCTGTCCTTAAGGGCTTAAGGGGGTCGACACAACGTTATCCGCAAATGCATAGCCGTCATCGGAGTGCGTGCCGCGCCGCCGCGATGAACGGCTCGATGAAAGGGCTTTCCAGATCGCGGCGCCGGCAGACGGCCACCTCGAACCCTTCTGCGACGCCCTTAAACTTTCGGAACACGACACCCGGAGGCCGGCCAATTGCCGCGCACGCCGGCACGATCGCATACCCCTCACCTGCGAGCACCAGAGCCAGTGCTGCGTGAACCGTCTCCACCCGTTCGACTATTTGCATGGTTACCTGGTGGCGCCGCAGTAGAGCGGCAACCATCGAAGTGTCTGCGCCCACTGTCAGTGTGGGCAGCGCAATCAATCTCTGCCCCTGCAGCCGTGCCATCGGGACCGACGAAAGCCGTGCGAGCGGTGCACGTGCAGGTAAGGCCAGCCGTAGCGGTTGCATGCCCACGATCGTCGTGGACAGGTCAGGCCGCTGAATCGGTGGCATGCACAAACCAAGTGTTACCTTGTGGTCGACGATTTGCGCTTCATACGTGGCGGTGCTCATCTCGACGAACTGCAGTTCGACGTCTGGGAGTGTGCGGCGCAACTGCGGCACGAGCTTCGGCAGTACAGCGTAGCCGAGCGAAAACATGTAGCCGACAGACAGCCGCCCGCGCCGCCCGGACGCTACGGCGCGTGCGGCCTCGAACCCCTCGTGAGCCAACGCCAAGGCTTCGCGCGCGCGCGCGAAAAGCGCGCTTCCCGCGTCTGTAAGTCGCATTCCGGTGGATTCGCGCACAAAGAGCGCCGTGCCGAGTTGTGCCTCGAGGTTGCGAATTTGGACGGACAGCGGCGGTTGCGCCATATGAAGGCGCTCGGCGGCCTTGCCCACGCTGCGGGCCTCCGCTACAGCAACGAAATAACGCAGGCTCTTAAGGTCCATGGGTCATACGATTCCGATATGGCCTGATTGTGAACGAGTATTTGACCGGGTGGGGGGGTGCGTGTCAACTTTGATTCGTTGCCGGTCACTTGAGCCGGAATCTCCCAGGGTGTTTTGGATGAATGAGGAACTTTGCTTTTTGCCTGCTGTGCGGCTTCGCGAAGCGATAACTGCCCGCGAGGTTTCCCCGGTCGAAGTGACGCGTGCCGTGTTGGACCGTGCCACCCGGCTTCAATCGAAACTCAACTGCTTCATAACGCTTTGCCCGGACGAGGCCATGCGCGAGGCACGAGCCGCAGAGCAAGCGGTCATGCGCGGGGAGCCTACAGGATTGCTGCACGGCATTCCTTACGCCTGCAAGGACCTGGTGAACACGCGGGGAGTACGTACAACCTTCGGCTCGCTGCTGTTCGCGGACAACGTCCCGACCGAGGACGCGGTGGCCATCGCCAGACTACGCCGCCAGGGAGCCATCCTCATCGGGAAAACGACCACATCGGAATTCGGAGCGAAGTGCCTCACCGATGCGCCTTTGTTCGGCTGCACTCGCAACGCCTGGCACCCTGACCGCACCAGCGGCGGCTCTAGCGGCGGCGCCGCAGTGGCAGTAGCGACCGGCCTTGCCCCGATAGGCATCGCGACGGATGGTGGCGGTTCCACCCGCATTCCGGCGGCCTGCAATGGCGCTGTTGGCCTGAAGCAAAGCATCGGCTTGGTTCCGCATTCTCAGGTGGAAGATGCCTTCGGCAATCTCACCTACGTCACGCCCATCTCGCGCACAGTGGCCGACACTGCCCTGATGCTCCAGGCAATGGCTGGCGAAGACGATTCCGACCCATGGTCTGCCGGCGCGCGCTCTGCCGATTACGTCGCTGCAACGCGCTCTGCCACAGACCTGCGGCGCAAGCGCATCCTGTTCGCAACCGTGCCACCTGGCCGACCACTGGCGGCAGATGTGGCCGCGTGTTTCGCGTCTGCCCTGGAGCGGTTGCAGGACCTGGGTGCGGAGCTCGCAGAAATGCCTGGCTCGGCCTTCAACATCGAGCCACTCTGGCGAACGATCAACCACACGGTATGGCGAGCGCGCTTCGGTCAGATGGCTCGGGAGCAGCCGGACCGGCTCAGCCCTTCGCTGTTGCAACAGTTGGCCCTTGCCAATGACTACAGCGCGGTCGACTACCAGAGGGCCAACTTCGAACGCACTCGGCTGTTCCGGCACGTGCAGGCGCTGCTCCGTGACCACGACTTCATCGCCGTTCCCACCATTTCGTGCACCGCGCTGCCGATTGACCAGGACCTGTTCGGGCAGATAGAGATCGACGGCCGGCTGTACGACGAGGTTCGATCCAACTGGTTCCCGTGGACCATGCCGTTCAACCTGACCGGCCACCCCGCCATCACCCTGCCTTGCGGTTTTGGCCGTGACGGACTGCCCATCGGGTTGCAGTTGGTGGGTCGTCTGCGCGGGGAGTCCGACCTTCTCGGCGCGGCTGCGCTGTTCGAGGCTTCTCAGAATCTCCTGTCCCGCTGGCCAGATGTGGAGGTGCCATCATGAAATCGATACGCCGTTTGCTTGCGGTTGTCTGGGTGGCGGCCCTGGCCGCCGTGGAAACAGATCCAGCCTGCGCGCAAACCCCTGCAACGACGGGAAGCGCAATTCCCTTGCGGCTTGTTGTCGGCTTCCCGCCTGGGGGGGCGCTGGACACCCTCGCGCGCGCGCTGGCCGAGCAATTGCGGTTGGCTGGCATGGACCAGGTGATCGTGGAAAACAGGCCAGGCGCATCGACGCGCATCTCCATCGACTACGTGAAGCGATCGCAGCCGAACGGCAGGACTGTGCTGCTTTCATCAAATGCGCCGATGGTCATCTTCCCGATGACCTACCGACGGCTTAACTACGACCTTGATCGCGACTTCATTGCCGTGGCTCAGCTTGCAGAAGTCCCCACGGTGATATCGGCGGGTGCGGATCGCCCCTACAAGACGCTGCAAGAATACGTGAGCTGGGTCCGTGCGAACCCTTCTCAGGGAAGTATCGGCCTCACCTCGCTGGGCGGAACACTGCATTTCGCCATCCTCGGCATGGGACGAACGGCAGGCGTACCTCTCAGGCCGGTTGCCTACAAAGGTGGCGCGCCGCTTGTGACGGATCTCGTGGGCGGGCACGTTCCGTTAGCCACCGACGCCCTGGCCAGCCAACTGGAGCTTTATCGCGCAGGAAAGATTCGCATTTTGGCCGTGTCTGGCACCCATCGAAACGCGGCCCTCCCCGATGTGCCGACTGTGCGCGAGGATGGCATCGATGCATTCGATCACGCGAATGCGTCGTACAGCGCCTTTGTGCCTGCGGGGACGCCCCCGGAGGTGGTGCAACAGTTGGAGCGGGCGTTCGTTGCCGCAATGCAGAAATCGGAGATGAAAGTCTTGTTGTCGCGTGTCGGTCTGGAAGCGACTGGCCTGCCTGGCGCGACCTTGACCCGCACGCTGCACGCCGAGCGTGAGTTCTGGCGTCCGATCGTCCAGGCATCGGGATTCCGCAACGAGGACTGAGTAGGCGCCGAGCACCTTTCCCACCCGCCCAATGAGTCGCGCAAGCCTATCTCGCACACGAGATCGCCACATCCTGGTCCCGGGGCGCACAGACCACCAATGGCAACAGCAAGGAGACAAAGAAATGAGAATCGATACCGCGCAGCTTTCTTCCCGCGTGATGCCCGACGGCATGGGTCCGGACGAGTGGCGGCTGCGCTGCGACCTCGCCGCATGCTATCAACTCACCGACCTTTATGGAATGTCCGACCTCGCGTCGACGCACATCTCGGTCCTGCTGCCCGGACCCGAACACCATTTCCTGGTCAACCCGCTGGGCACGCTTTTCGACGAGATGACGGCTTCGGCCCTGCTCAAGGTGGACCTGGCCGGCCGCGTCGTGGAGGGCGATCCGTCGCTGCTCAACCCTGCTGGCTTCATCATCCACAGCGCCATTCACATGTCGCAGTCTGATCTGCTATGCGTCATGCACAGCCACACGCGCGCCAACAACGCTGTCGCGATGCAGGCCATGGGCCTGCGGCCTCTCAGCCAAAAGGCCTGCGTCATGCTGGACTTGCTCGGCTACCACGACTACGAGGGCGCTGCGCTCGATGATGACGAACGGCAGCGACTGGTGCGCGACCTCGGCCCAGAAGGTCGCGTTCTGATCCTTCGCAACCACGGTGCGCTCACGGTTGGCCGCAGTGTGGGAGAGGCGTTCTGCTGGATGCTGCGCCTGGAGACGGCATGCCAGTATCAGATCGATGGCCAGGCCGGTGGCGTGGCCCTTCACGAATTGTCTGAGGCCACCATCCGGCATACCCGCGCTCAGGGTCGCAAGATGCTCGGTCCTGGCGGCTTCCTGGAGGTTGGCAAGGTGGAATGGCCTGGCCTATTGCGCAAGCTCGAGCGGGAGCGAGGTACCTCGTACCGCACTTGAGCGCCTGCCTGGGCGGCTGCAGTCTGCGGTCTAGAAGATCGAGAAGGTAATCGACTTCGCGACCGCATCACGGATGTGCTGGATGCGCTCCCGGTTTAGCTGCTCCGCCGCGGCGCCATCGCCGCGACTGATGGCATCCAGCAACTTCTCGTGTTCCTCGATCGCGGCTTCCATGCGGCCCGGCAGCATAGCGGTTCGATTGCCCATCAGGCGCAACTGATTCTCGATGGCGAGGACGTACTCAGCCAGCGTGTCGCTACGGCAGCATTCGACGAGCACACGGCGAAACGCCAACGCGTGGTCAAGATAGCCGGCGACATCTCCCTTCTTCGCGCAGGCAGTCAGTTGCTGGAGCAACTTCTTCAGCTTCTGCAGGTGCTCGGCATCCATATGCCGCGTCGCCAAACGTGCCACCAGACCCTCGAGCACCTCGCGGATGTCCAAGAGCTCAAGCACATCTTCTGGGGTCAGCTGCCTCACCGTGACACCTACGAAAGGCGTCCGGCTGACAAGCCGCTCGGTCTCGAGTTGGCGGATAGCCTCCCGGATGGGTGTGCGGCTCACTTCGAATTCCGCTGCAAGGTCTTGCTCTGTGAGCTTTGCGCCTGGCCGCAGGTCTCCGCGCAGGATCGCGGAGCGAATCCGCTCGCAGACCTGCTCCACCGACAGCGGCTGGGGATCCCGTTTACGCAACGCGTTTGATTTTGGTTCACTCATGACGACTTTATACAGGAGTCTGTGAGGTGCTTCAACGGACAGCCAGGTACTCCGCAGCCATGGCCGGCATCTGCAATACCAGGAGGTGAAGGCCGTCCGGGCCCGCACGGCACGCACCGCCGTGCTCACCCGTTGACATGAACCGGCTCTCCCACTCCTGCAACCGGCATTCCGGCGCGCTCAGTTCACCAGCAAGGACGAGCTGGAACTGCCCCGAGCCGCGGGCAGCCGGGACGTTCACTTCCGAGAACGGAGGGAGCTGCAATGCGAATGCCTCGGGTTCGTTTCCATCGGCGCCAATCAGTTCCGCACGCACAGGGGCCTTCAGTGCTCGGAGCTGCTCGATCGTACGGGGTTCATGCGTTGGCCCGTGCGCGTGCCGCTTCGGTCCGCGGCGCAGCTTGTCCCGCGCAACCGGAAGAAAGTTCGCGCCCGTTTCGAACGCCGCACGGATGGTGAAGTAACTCAGCCCCTGCGGCCCCGCCACCAATGGCCCATAACCTGTGAATGCGCCTGCATAGTGGACGGAGCCGGGCCCGACCGCACGAGATCCCAGGGATCCCGATCCTTGCTTGAAGACCTGGAATTGATTTTGTGTATGAAAGTGCGCAGGCAGCACCGAATGCGCAGGCTGCTCCACCAGAAAGACGGTGGGAGACAGCTGCGGGTCGGATCCGGTCTGCATCCACTCGCTGCGATGGAAGCTGAATCCGTTTTCCAAAACCCGATGGTGCCGCGTGTCACGAGCGAGCGTGGCAGAGCCAACAGCAATCATGACATCACTCCAGGCGGGCGCCGGACGCCTTGACGACGGCCGCCCACCGCCCCATTTCGCCGCGCATGAAGATTCTGAATTCCTCCGCCGTGCTGCTGCGTGGGCGGCCGCCAAGGGCGGCGATCCGTTGGGACAGTTCGGGAGACTGGACGATCCTGGCGAGCTCTGCGCTCACCCGGTCCACGATAGGTTTCGGAGTGCCGGCGGGCGCGAGCAGACCCACCCACGGGACCACGTCGAAGTCTTCCAGGCCCAAGCCGCTCTCAGCGACTGTTGGCACGGACGGCAGTGCGGTCAGGCGCTCCCGGGAACTCACCGCAATCGCACGCACCTTGCCAGTGGCGAGGAAGGGTTGCGCGCCCGCAAAGGCATCGAAGGCAACCTGCACCTCACCTGCGGCAAGGTCAGTCAGCGACTTGGCGGAACCGGCATAGGGGACGTGCGTCATTTCCATGCCGGTTCGCCGCATGAGCTCCGACATCGCAAGATGGGACACCGAACCGTTGCCGGGGGAGGAATAGTTGACCTTTCCCGCGTTCGCCTTCGCGTAGGCAACTAGCTCCCTCACAGAGTGAATGGGAAGCGCGCTATTGACCATCAGCAGGAGCGGGGCATCGTAGACCAAGCCGATCGGCTCGAAATCTCTAGCGGAGTCGTAACGCAGGTTCCGATACAGGAAAGGGTTGCCAGCCAGAGCCGCCGAGGCGGACAGCGTCATCACGCTGCCGTCGGCGGGCATGCGCGCAACCGCTGCCAGGGCCAGGCTGCCGGACTGGCCCGGCATATTCTCCACGATCAGCAACCGCCCGATCGTTGGACCGAGGCGGTTGGCCAGGATCCGGGCGACCACGTCGACAGATTGGCCCGAGGGATAACCCACAATCAATTTACCCGTTTCCTTCTGCGCGAAGGCAGCGCCGCTGGCAAACAGAACAGCAACAACGGCCAGCTGGAAGACTTGTCGGACGATTGCCATGGTTGGTCTCCTTGCTTCTTGATTTAGCTGCGGGCAGCTTATGCGCCGAGCATCTTGATGATGGAGGAAAAGTCGAGCCGGCCACGCCCGGCGGCACAATGCATGGCGTAGATCGAGGCGGCCGCCGCGCCTAGCAATGCCGGCGACTGGCTGGCAACTGCAGCCTGCTCCGCCAGCCGCAAGTCCTTCAACATCAGCTCGGAGGCGAAGCCGCCTTCGTACCCACGATTGGCCGGAGCGGACGCCACTAAGCCGGGCTCAGGCGCATAGCTCGTAAGCGCCCAGCATTGGCCGGAAGACGTCGAGGCAATCTCGTAGAACCTCCGTGGATCCAGCCCCAGTCGCTTGGCCAGATGCAGGGCCTCGGAGACGGCCACCATGGAAATGCCTGCCAGCATGTTGTTGCAGATCTTCGCCGCCTGGCCGGCGCCTGCCGCGCCTGCATGGAAGATGTTCTTCCCCATCGCGCGCAGCAGTTCGAGGGCACGCGCAAAGGCGGCTTCCGTGCCTCCGACCATGAACGTGAGCGTCCCCGCCGCCGCGCCGCTTACGCCGCCGGAAACGGGAGCGTCAAGCGTGACAAGCCCCTTCTTGTGCAGCGTTTCATGGAAGACAGCGCAGGACGCGATATCGATCGTCGAGCAATCGATCACAAGCGCTTCAGGCGCGAGCGGCAGGGTGTCCGCCGTGAGCACGTCCAGCACGTGCCGACCGCTGGGCAGCATGGTGATGACGACCTCCGCCCCGGATACCGTTTCCGCGACCGAAGCCCGCGGATCGAGGGCCGCCTGCAATGCGCGCCCCATCGAGCTCGCGTTGAGGTCGAAGCAGCGAACATCATGCCCTGCCTCCTTCAGTCGGCACGCCATGGGAAATCCCATATTGCCCAATCCAATGAAACCGATCGCAGCCATTCTTGTCTCCTTGTAACGAGCGCAGCTTAGTTCATGTTGAAGATCACGGTCTTCTTGTGCGTGAAGTGGTCCAGCATTGCCTCCAACGACGCCTCGCGGCCAAGGCCAGATTGCTTCACGCCCCCGTAGGACAATCCAGGCTGGACCACAACGTTCTGATTCACCTGCACGAAGCCTGCCTGCAGCCGCCGGGTGGCATCCAGCGCGATCTTCAGGTTCTGCGTCCAGATGGTTGCAGCCAGTCCATAGTCGCTGTCGTTGGCTTGCGCTACGGCTTCTTCGAAACTTGAGAAGCGGATCACGCACGTCACGGGTCCGAAGATTTCTTCGCGCGCCAGCCGGGATGCGTTGGTCAAACCGGTAAAGATGACCGGCCTGACGAACAGACCTTTCCGAAGCCACTCGTCTGTCGGCAATTGGGAGCATTCGAGCGCCCGGGAATGAGGCTCGGCTCGACCGCTTTCGATGTAGCCGTGAACCTTGTCGAGCTGGGCGCGCGAGATGACCGTGCCGATGTCCGTCGCTTCATCCAGGGGGTCGCCCATCTTCAGCGCGTCAACTCGCGCCTTGAGCAAGCCGACGAATTCTTCATGCACCCTGTCGTGCACGAAAATGCGGCTAGCGGCCGTGCAGCTCTGTCCCTGGCGGGTGAAGCGCATGCCGCTCACCGCGCCGGCGACGGCCTTCGCGATGTCGGCATCCTCCATCACGATCATCGGGCTCTTGCCGCCGAGTTCCAGCGTGACGGGGATAAGCTTCTCTCCGGCAGTGCGCGCCACAATTCTTCCGGTTTCGACGGAGCCGGTGAACGTCACCTTGCCGACGGCGGGGTGCGCGACCAAGGGCGCCCCGCATTCGGGGCCGAAGCCTGAGATGATGTTCAGCACCCCGGCGGGCAGCTCCTGGTTGAGGATCTGGCAGAGCCTCAAGACCGCCAGCGGCGCCTCTTCGGCCGATTTCACGACAACCGTGTTGCCGGCCACCAGCGCCGGGGCGATCTTCAGCGTCATTAGCATCATGGGGGCATTCCAGGGAATGATGACGCCCACTACCCCAATCGGTTCGCGTTGCGTGAATGTCAGCATGTCTGGGCTGAACGGCACGGTTTCGCCCTTGAGTTCCGAAGCCAGGCCACCGTAGAACTGCAACGCATCGGCAACGACGGAGGCTTCGACCCGGCTCTCAGTGCGCAGAGCCTTGCCGGTCTCGAGAGCCACCAGCCGACCTAGCTCCTCCACGTGCTCGGCAATCAGGCGCGAGCACTCGGCCAGCAGGGCGCCACGCTTGCGAGCCGGCATCGCAGCCCACGCGGGCTGCGCCTGGGCCGCCGCACTCACTGCTCGTTCGACGTCGCTTGCGTCGCTTTGAGCCGCGTGCCCGATCTCGCGTCCGGTTGCTGGGTTGACTACCGGGAACATATTTCCCGAACGGGCCCCCACCAAGTCGCCACCGATCAGGTTGTAGCCGCTAATCGCGCGAGCCAAACGGTGCGGATCGATGTCCGCCGTGAGCTTGTTCTGAGTCATCATCGGTCTCCTTTCACTTTGCGACAGGCGCCACAGCCGGCCAGCGCTTTTTTACCTTGATCACGCGAGCGCTGCCTCGGCGCACAAACCGGCGTGTGTCGTCCGTGGCCGCCTGGTAGTCCCAGGCGGGCTGAATGCCCTCGGGCAGCGAGTTGATAAACTTGCGGCGCGCCTGGCTGGCAAGCACCTGCTGCGTGATCGCCGCGGGATCCCACCGGGAGAGTACGCGTGCCTTGAACTCGGCAAGCACCTGTGGCTGCTTTTGCGAGATGTTCACCAGCTCGTTCGGGTCGGCCTCCATGTCGAACAGCAGGTCTGGATGGCCATGGGTGTACACATACTTGTATCGGCCACGTCGCAGCATGCAGCATGGACCAGTGACTCCCTCGGCGGTGTACTCGACGAACGCTTCCGCCTCGCCGTTTCCATCGCCCGTTGCGACCAGCGGCACGAGGCTGCGTCCGTCGATCGGCTCGACCCAGGCCGGCGTTTGCCCATCCATCGCAAGATCCAGCAATGTGGGGAGCAGGTCCACGTGAGAAACCGGCTCCGCGATTCGCCGGGGTTGGCGCGCGCGCGGATCGTAGACGAGCAGCGGAACTTTGGCCGACCAGTCGAAGAACACCCGCTTGAACCACATGCCGCGTTCGCCCAGCATGTCGCCATGATCGGAAGTGAACACGACAATCGTGTTGTCCTCGAAGCCCGCGCGTTTGAGCGTCTCCAGAAGGCGGCCCACTTTGTCGTCGACGTAGCTCACCATCGCATAGTAGGCATGACGCGCACGCCGCACCTGTTCGTCGGTCGCCCCTTGCTTGTCGAGCCCGTGGGAATACTGCACCCACTGGCTGAGCTTGTCGCGCACCTGCATCGGCATGTCGCCGACGATAGGCAGGTTAATCTCCTCCGGCGAGTAACGATCCAGGTATTCGGGAAGGATGTGATAGGGCGGATGCGGGTGCGTATAGGAAACGCACATGAAAAACGGTTGCTCGTCTTCCCTCGCGAGGTCGTATAGACGCTGGATCGCCTTCGCCTCGACCTCCTCGTCGTAATCGAGTTGCAGGCTGCGGAAGCAAGAGCCGCTCTCATCCACGGTGGTCAGGTTGTGCCCAGGTGGGTAGAAGCTGAACTCCCCCTCCGCCCAGTCCGCTGCCCAGCCGAAGTCCGCCGGGTAGATGTCGGTGGTAAGGCGCTCCTCGAAGCCGTGCTTCTGGTCAGGGCCTACGAAGTGCATCTTCCCGCTGAGGATTGTCTTGTAGCCCTGTTGCGCGAGGTAGTAGGGCAGCGTGGGCGTGGCAGCCTGGAACTCGCACGCGTTGTCGAACGCGCCGATGCGCGTCGCGAACTGGCCTGCAAGCAGCGAGAACCTGGCAGGAGCGCACAAGGGGAAGTTGCAGTAGGCGTTGTCAAACACTGTGGACCGTTCGGCGAGCGCCTGGAGGTAAGGCGCCTTCACGACGGGGTTGCCGTGGAAGGGCAAAACCGGTGCCGAGAGTTGGTCGGCCATGACGAAAAGAATGTTGGGCTTGCGCATGATTCTCCTTTATTGCACAACGGTTGCATTTCCGTTGTATACAACATAGAGTAGGAAATACGATCTGACAAGAGGAGAACACGTGACCGACCCAACATCCTTGCCGCTTTCGGGGATTCGTGTCCTGGATCTCACCAGGGCGCTTGCCGGCCCCTTCTGCACGATGGTCCTGGGCGACCTGGGCGCCGACGTGATCAAGGTCGAGCCCGCAGGCGGGGACATGATCCGCCACTGGGGGCCATTCGATCGCGGCACCAGCGCTTACTATCTGAGCGGCAACCGCAACAAGCGCGGGATCGCCGTCAACTTCCGCGATCCTCGCGCGCTGGACCTGCTGCGCGATCTCGCCCGCCAGTACGACGTGATCGTGGAGAACTTTCGTGCCGGCGCCATGGAGTCCATGGGTCTCGGGTACGAGGCGCTTGCCGAAGCGAACCCTCGGCTCATCTATGCGAGCGTCACCGGCTTCGGCCGTACGGGACCAGCGAGTCAACGTCCTGGGTTCGACCAGATTGCCCAGGGGTACTCCGGACTCATGAGCGTTACGGGCATGCCGGAATCGGGACCGGTCAGGGTCGGTGTAGCGATCGGCGATCAGGCTGCCGGGATGTGGTGTGTCATCGGCATCCTTGCTGCCGTTGCGCAGCGCCATGCAACAGGGCGCGGTCGCCTGGTGGAGACATCACTGTTGGCAGGACTCGTTGGACTCATGAGCGTCCAGGCCCAGCGTTACCTGAGTCTGGGGGAGATTCCCAGTCTTGCCGGAAATACGCACCCCGTGATTGCGCCGTATGGCGTATTCCAGACCGCAGATGGGCCATTAAACATCGCACCGGCGACAGCCGAGATGTGGAGGCGTCTCTGCGAGGTGCTTGGACTCCAGGACCTGATCGATGATCCGCGCTACGCGACGAATGCGGCGCGGATCGAGCGGCGCGCCGAGCTCAAGGAGGTGATCGAGGCCAGGTTGAAGGCGCACAGCCGCAACGAGTGGACGGAACGACTGCTGGAGGCCGATATTCCGGCTGGCCCGATCTACAACGTCGCGGATGTCTTCGCTGACGAACAGGTCATTCACTCTCGGCTTGTGGAGCAAGTCCAGCACGCAGAGCTGGGGTTCATCCGGCAAGTCGGCTGCCCGATTGCCTTCGACGGCCGCCATGGGGAATCCATTCGCCGCGCGCCGCCCTTGCTCGGCGAGCACACGTTTGACGTCCTTCGGGAGCATGGATTCATCACGTCTGACCTAGAAGCGCTGGCGCGCGAAGGCATCATCCTGCAGCACGGCCACGACCCCAAGCCATGAAATCCGCAAAGCCCACCCTTGAAATCGCCGGCGGGACGGCGACGATCACACTTCGACGCCCTTCCGAGCACAATCGACTTGACCCCGACGATGTCGGGGTCCTGCTGCGGCTCGTGGAACAAGCGAGGTGCGACCCGACCTTGCGGCTGCTCGTGCTGACGGGCGAAGGCGAGAAGACCTTCTGTTCGGGCTATACGCTAAGCCAGATTGGCACCCGCCTGGACCGATCGCTCGAAGACATGATCGACGCCCTGGAAACCCTCGAGCTCCCGACTTTATGCGCGATGAACGGTAGCGCCTACGGTGGTGGCACGGACCTCGCGTTGGCCTGCGATTTCCGTATCGGCGTTCACGGTTGCAAGCTGTTCATGCCCGCCGCGAAGTTTGGGCTGCACTACTACCCAGGGGGGCTGCGACGCTTCGTTTCGCGCCTGGGTTCTCCAGCAGCCAAGAAAATCTTCCTGACTTCGATGACACTCGAAAGCGAGGAATTGCTGCGGATCGGCTTTCTCACTGACCTTGTTCGCCGCGAGGACCTCCCCGCCGCCATCAACACGTATGCCGAATACATTCGGCGTTGCGACCCGGGCGCTGTTCGTTCCATGAAGCGGCACATCGATGCGATTGCCGGCGGTGAATGGAACGAAAGCATCGGCAGATCGGACTATGAAGCCTCCCTGCGCGCAGAAGAGACTACGCGACGCCTTGCCGAGCTCGCGGCCAAGTAGACGTCCAGTCCCATCCGTTCCGCAGTTATAACGGGCACGGTCGTCCGGGCTCAGCGGCCGCCGCAACTGGGTGCGACCACATGAGAACGGGGCAATCGTGCAACAGGTTGTTGCACGAATTTCTCGTCAAGCCATGCCCCGGCCAGCGCGCGCATCTCCTTCAGGGTTCCAGGCCGAGCAACTGGCAACTTTCACGGCCATGCGGCCCGCCGCGGGTAAAGAAACGTTCGCTGCGTTCCTGAAGCGGTCCAACGCGGGAGTCTCTGGACGCGCGGCGCGAGCCTCTCTGAAGGTGACATTGAATTTTGGCCGTTAATTGCGAAAATTATCTCATCACGCTGGAAGACAGATAGCGAAGTCGACGATGCCCCCAAATCGCGACAGACGCAGCAAAAGCCTCTTCGCAATTGCTCTTTACGTGCTAGCTGACCTGCCTCTGGATGGCAACTAATCCCATTCGCGATCCCTGCCCTGCCCTTCTTCATACGCCCTAGCCTCTTGTGCCGCATGCGATGCTGCCTTCTCGAGGAGAGGCACGTGCTCCTTCGGGACGACCAGCATTGTCAAACCCAAGCCGTCCAGAGCGCGAAGAACATAGTCAAGGTGAACGCCCTTTCCGTTCTCTAGCTTCGACAGCATTCCCACAGACACCCCACACGTTCGGGCGGCCTGATCGATTGGTATACCTTGGGCGGCGCGAGTCGCGCGCACCCTATCCCCAATATGGGAGCACATCTTGATCGTGGCGCGGGATGGCAACGTTGCATCTGGCAGAGGTCGTGGCATGTGCAATGCAAAGAAATGAGAGCCATGAGCAGAGCGGCCCTATCGTTATTTCACGGAGGTGAAAGTATATCGGAGGCCAGATTGCCGCGTGCCATGTTCGAGGATCACCGCATCAGCCGGCAGCGACATTGCCGCTGGCACCATCAGCGCGGACCTGATCGACTGCGCCTGAAAGATGCTCCGTCATTCGAGGACAATCCGGCCGAGAAATGGGTACGCCAGGCGCATTGGCCAGAGGAAGCGCTAGAACCCTTCCACCAGCAGCCTGAGGATGCGACGCCCGCGCTGGGCACGAGGGGCGAGGGGATTCACCCCTAGTTGAGCCACATCATGCTGCCGCACCGAGGTTGCGCGAGCTGGTAACTGCCTATCTGCGATACCAAGCCGGCGAGGTACACCTTCATCGGGAGGCCATACATTGCGTCGCCGCCTGTTGTCCATACTGGCAAGGTCGGAACGCGCTGCCCTGCCGTTGGCGGCAGATCCGTAACCTGGTGGTGCGTTTCGAATTCGATCTCGCTCGCACCCTGTTCCAGCCCGGCCGGGTCTATGCAGTCGGACAAGAACTAGCACGAGTGACGTCAATCGAGTAGCTGACCAGGCTGGTGCCGGCGGGATGTCAGCGGTTCAGCGCCACAGCATCAAACGCCATCGATTGATGCCCCGAACGTCGTCTGTACATAACCGCTCATATGGCCTGGACCGCCCCATCCGGTCGTTCAACCCGATCCTCGCCTTGCCGATATGTATGCCCGCGCCGCCTCGGATCCAAGCTCCAGCCAAGTTCGCAGGCTGCGTGCCTGGCCTTCTTCCCGCAGAAATTGGTTCGCAAGGGGCGCCTAGAGCGTGTTATGCACCTTTTGCCGAGAATACAGTCGGAGGTGGATGGCGAAAAGTAAACGGTATCCCAGCGATGTTTCGGATGAGGAATGGAGCTTCGCGGCCCCGTATTTGACGCTGATGAGCGAGCACGCACCGCAACGCTCGCATGACTTGTGCGCATGGTTTTAATGGGCTTCGCTGGTTGGCCAGGGCAGGCGCGCCGTGGCGAATGCGGCCATACCGTCAGGATAGCCTTTGCAGACCAGGCTTACACTGGTGACGAACCAGCACAAGCTGCTCGCGACGCAGGGATGGAGCTGCAAGTGATCAAGCTGCCCGAAGCCAAGAAGGGCTTCGTTCTCTTGCCTCGGCGACGGGTCGTTGAACGCAGCTTCGGCTGGCTCAATCGGTTCCATAGACTAGCTCGCGACTATGAGCATTTGCCCGGCACATTGGCCTGCCTGCATTTTGTCATCTTCGCGATGTTCATGCTTGTTCATCTCATCCCGACAGCACGAGTGCATAGCACGCTCTAGTTAGGGGGTTTCTGTCGCATCTACAGTGCATCAGAAGGAGCGCCGGGCTTGAGGCCGGAGTATCACGACCACTACTATGGCGAACCTCCGAGACCCTGAGGGAAACAAGCTCTGTGTTGCTTGCCATTTGCCTGCCGGCTGAGTCCGCGTAGCCTCGCCCCAGGACGACACCTAACCCCTCCATCGCGCGGATATCCAACGGCGTTCCACCGTCTTCGCGGCGCTGATGCTCGCTCATCTCAGCCCACCAGCAACAGCGCATAACACGCTCTAGATTTCACGGCGCCACAAGCCGAGTCCAGCGCTGGCGAGCCGATGGTCCCATCATGGGCTTGCTGTCGCGCCAGCGTGGACAGCCTGACCACCGCCAAGTGCGAAGGATGCTCGAAGCGCATGCGCGAGCGGTAATCCAGGAGACAAACGCTGCGTCCAATTGACATCCTATATGCCATTGGCGAGTCGCCGCTACTGAACAAGGTCCCCTTCGGCACGGCTACTAGGCCCAAGCACAAAATGGCAGCGGCGCCGCTAGCGGAGCTCCATGGCAGGGGCGAAGTCAACCAGTGCGCTGCTACTCATGCCCAGTTGCGAGCCTACGTTACGCCAGGCGCTCACCGCCGCCTCCACTTGGGCCCATATCGTGGCGGCGTCCTGCCGGGTGAGCCGGAAATACTGGGCGCCGTCCATGAGGGTCTGCTTGCTGTCGATGAGGCCGGAGTCCTCAGTGAGCCACGTCTTGCTCTCGCGGCGGTCGCCCGGCATTGGGTTAAGGTCGAACGCCGGCGCCAAGCGCCAACCCTTGCCGCGTGCGTCGTAGAGCAGCCCGGTATTGTGCAGGTGGTCGTCCGTGTTGCAGATGAGGAAATTGAAGACCAGCCGGCGCCACAAGTCTTGGATGTCGGCGATGGCCCTCGAGCCCTCTTTCAGAAGTACATCCACCAGTTCGGTGTAGGCGTGCTCTTCCTCACGGCCGTCGACCAGCAGCATGGTGGCCGCGGACATGTAAGGGATGCGTGCCCCATTGGCGGTGCGGTCAAAGCGCCGGATCACCGCCACTGCTGTGTCATCGATCATCGCCACCCGGGCGTCGGCAACGCGGATGCCAGCCTTGGCGGCGAGGTGCATGGCCAGCACTTCCCCGCGGACCACATCGCGCTTGTCCGCTTGGCTGGGAAACTTGCCCAAGGCCAGCCAACCGTCAGTATCCAGCACGGTCGACTTGGGACGTGCGCCGCCCAGCGACGTGCCGCACCCAATTAGATACCGCAGATCCTCGGCGCTCTCTGTGCCGTCCTCCAGCGCCTGTGCCGCGTGCAGCACCTTGCCGAGTTCCACCAAGGGCGGAACGCGCCGATGAACGCCAGCGGTATGCAGATAGATCCGCTGTTCGGGATCGAAGAGGCGTAGCGCGCCGATGCGCGCCTCATCGTCGACCCACGTCAGATAGTCAACAGGATCCAGGGGGGGCACATCCCTTTCTTTCTCGCGCATCTTAGCGTGCACGCGGCGGATCACGCGCTCTCCCCACGAGTCCGGGCCGGTGTCCTCCAGCGAACGGAAATACACTCCCGCCGGGTGCTGCACGGTGAGCACCGGCTGCAGATCCGGGGAAACGGCAAAGTAGCGATCGCTTTGGAGCCATTGCTCGTCGTAGCGAAACGCGCTGCGCTTACCGCTGCTGAAGAGCAGGCGGCCCACCACCTGACTGCCGGCACCGAGATGAACTTCCAGTTCCTGCCGTTTTGCTTGCTTGCCCGCCATCAGAAGCCCTCAAAGTCGTCCGAGTCGGTTGGCCGGTCACGGTTCGGAGTGCGATCATCCCGGTTCGTTTCGGAAGCCTCGGGGACGGGCACGCCCTCGCCGGCCCGCTTGCGGTAGGCGGCAGTACTCACCGCAACACTCGGTTTTCGACGCCCGTGAACGCGCTTCGGTAGTTGCTCTCGCGCCAGTTCCAGGCCCAGCGCATCCTGCTCCGGTGCTAGCACCTTCAGCACCGCGTCTAAGCGCCCCAGAATGTGCAGCGCGCGCAGAAAGGTGTGTAGCGCTGTGCCCGGATGACCGTCCTCCATACGCCCGATGGTGTTCACCGACGTCCCGATGCGCTCCGCCAGATCCTCCTGCGTCATGTGGCGCGTGCGACGCGCCGCCGAAAGATCCTGTCCTAGCGTCCGTAAAGCCCGCTCGACCGGCCGCGGCATGGCCACCTGCGCACCGGATCGCTTCGTCAGGGTCATCTGTAATCTCCCAAATATAAGGCCTTACACGAGCTAAGCTACCAAATATGGATGATTATCGATCATTTCGCAAGAAAACAGAATAACCAATCAAATTTGGTGTCTTAAGCCGCTTAAGACACCAAATTTGCTATGTTTTATGTCAGATCGATCGTGTCCTCGACTGACCACACCACGATCGAGCAGATGTGGTTGGCGCCGCACCCTGGCGCGCCGACACTGTCCCCACGACGCCGTTGACCCAAACCCAAGGCATCTACGACTCGGGCTCACGCATGGCGACCATCACTATTAGATAAGGCCAGGCGCCTGCGGTGTCTGGGCGACATCGGGAATTTCGCGAAACCACGTGCAAGCGCGCCAAGGGGGAACGAAGCCGTCCGACGCTCTGCATCGTGAGGGGATGAAACGGGTTGTAGAGGCTACCGCCCCGCGTTTGTCGTACAGCGCCTGCATGGTGTGCGTCCGGTCGATCATCCTCGGCGTGATGGCATTGAACGCTGGGACGGATGATTCTGACCTCTTCAGTTGTTTGATTTCACCATAGCCGGCTGAAAGATCGACATTCCATTTCTCCACAATTGGGTGGCATGGCGTGCGTCTAGGCTCGGACTCGATCTCCTTGAATCGCGTCACGAGTCCCATGAATATGAAGCGAAGCAACTCATCCGGAATCTCCTTTGCGGGCTTGTTGGCGTACATCGCATCGATCTCTTCGTCGGTGATCGCAGCTGCGGCGTCAGGCGTTGCGACGATC
Source organism: Cupriavidus sp. 8B (assembly GCF_054589115.1). Classification (NCBI taxonomy): domain Bacteria; kingdom Pseudomonadati; phylum Pseudomonadota; class Betaproteobacteria; order Burkholderiales; family Burkholderiaceae; genus Cupriavidus; species Cupriavidus sp. 8B. The sequence continues at coordinate 40,014 of NZ_BAAILO010000039.1, forward strand.
GTCCAGCACCGGGCCATGTTCGAGCACTTCCGACGTCATCTGCTGGCAAGCGGCTTGACCGTTGCCCCACCTCCGGTGCGGACCATATCGATACCTTCTGGCAAACGCCCGACGCGTGCGGCTACAGCACCCGCATGCGTTACCTGAACTGCTGGACCGCCTGTGTCGGCATTTGGTGGCCACGGGGTGCGCGAGGACAATCCGGCCGAGAGATGAGTCCGCGGGTGCTACGCAACACTTACTGCCGCCGCCAGTTGCTCGCCGGCAGCGGTCAAGCGGAAGTCAGCGAGTTGCTAGGCACGCGAACGGCCGACCGGATTGCCGCCACCATTGACGATAGTGATATTCCAACCTAGCAGCCCTCCATGAAGCGAAACACCATACAGTACGTTGCCTACAAGTGGTCGGGTTGCGCCTGCCAAACTCGGCGCACGCGCAGACCAGACGCTCGCCGCTTGCTAACCAAGGTGCTCACCTCCATCGCCATCGTTTGGTGCGCGACTATCGGATCGCCGAGAGTTCCCCGGTCACCCGGTAGTACAGACCATTCAGGTACAGATGCCGAAATCCATGCGAGGTGACATGCAGCTCTCGCTTGGAATCATAAGACGCAACCACTGACGCGAGCAGGGCATGCTCGCGCGTCTCCCAATAGCCCTCTTGGTACTGCGGCGAGTTGCGAGCGACTAGACGGGTGATCTGCGATTGATTGACGCGCATGAACGCCAGCTCAACTTCGGCGCGTACCTGTTTCTGCGTGCCAACTGATGCCACGACTAGAATCGGATCCCTCCCAACTCCTTGTCGGCCCGACGACCGGACGGCTTCATGGAAATCGAGAGGAATTCCTGCAGCGTCCCGATGAACCTCGTCGGTCTGCGAAGTCCTGCCTGAACAAAGCCATCCTCGACCAAGGCTGGTTTGAGTTCCGCAGGCAGCTGGACTACGAGCTGGCGTGGAGTGGCGGTTGGCTCATTGCCGTGCCGCCGAAAACCACAAGCCGGACCTGTCCGTGCTGCGGCCACGTCTCGATCGAAAATCGCAGGACACAGGCTAAGTTCTTGTGTGTGGCGTGCGGCTTCGAGGAACAATCCAATGTGGTTGGCGCAATCAATGTATTAAGGGTGGGACACGCCCGGTTCGCCTGTGAAGTGAGCGGCGCAGCAATGCCGCCAGCAGCAGGAACCCACCGTTCGTCTTCAACAAGGCGCTGGCGTTGCAGAAGCAGAACCACGAGGCCGGTGGTAAGTTCATCGGCTACGTGGCAATGGCTAAGGACCTCACAGCATGGCGCAATGGGGCGGACACACCGTGGCTCAAGGCTGCACCGGTACATCGGTGATTGCTGTAACCCCGACGGAAATGGCGGCTTCGATTGCATCGCCGTGCTCGAACATACCGGCCCGCTCTGCACGCTCCCGCAAATCTGCATGAGCATCTGGAAAAAGTGGTTGCCGGCGTGGGGTATGGAGTCGGCGTTCGCGCCGGATTTCGAGCGCTACAGCGAAGACTTCGAGCCTGTCGCGGTGGCTGCCAGTCAGGGATTGTCGCGGTATCGGTCCTGCATGGCCCTATGGAACTCGCGCTGAGCTTCGACTCCCCTATGGACGTTCTCCTGGACGTCTTCCCGTACGCTTCTCCGGTACCGCTTTCGCCCTGCCTGTCGGCTCGCCGCGTTTGATCTGACGTCCCTGGAATAAGGTCTCACAGATTCCGCGTAGCCAGCGGTTGGCGGAATCATGGTGATAGCGCGCATGCCAATGCTGCTTGACCGTGAACGACGGAATCTCCACGGGGCAAGGCAGGACCGACAGCTCGGACATGACCGCAAGCGTCTCGCCGATGTGCCGCGGCACCGTGGCAATCAGGTCGGTCGATGAGGCAATCGCCGCCAGGCCGAGAAAGCCCGGCAGCTCCAGCATGATGCGGCGCCGGATCTGCTGGGCCTCCAGTGCGCTTTCCAGCAGTTGCGCGCCAGTGCCGCCAACGATGCCGATGTGTCCTTCCTCGCGATAGCTTTGCAACGAGAGCGCCTCCCCGACGCGCGGATGGCGCGCGTTGACCAGGCACACCCAGTCCTGTGGAAACAAGGTCTGCTGGTAGAAGCCCGCATCCAGCCAGGGCACCAGCCCCAGCGCCAGGTCGGCTTCGCCGGACTGCAGCGCCGCCGCCGTCTCGCCATCGATCCGCGCTGCCACCAGCCGCACGTTTGGGGCGAGCGCGCGCAAGTGCGCCAGCAGCCGCGGCAGCAGCGTGATGTGGCTGGCGTCGGTCATGCAGATTCGGAACGTGCGTTCCGCTGTGGCGGGGTCGAAGCTTACGTCGCACGTAGTCAATAGGCGCAGGGATTCCAGCGCATTGCGCGCCATCTCGATCAGCGCGTCGGCTCGCGGCGTTGGTTGCATACCAGTGGGCGTGCGCACGAACAAAGGATCGTTGAGCTGGCGGCGCAGCTTGCCAAGCCAGATGCTGACCGTGGACTGGCTTTGCCCCAACGCCGCCGCCGACTGCGTCACGCTGCGGGTGCGGTAGAGCAAATCCAGCAGGCGAAGCATGCGCGGCTCGATCAGCTCGTCATCGGGGTTGGGGATGTGCTGCAGGTTGGGCATGGGCGGCGCAGGGATTTGTGCTTCATGCAATACATGCATGGCGCGAGAGACTCATTCATATTGCGTTTTGCAATGAATACTATTGTCACCATTGTATTTACCGATTCGCTCGCGGTCCATATCGTTCACCCATGGCCGTATCCCTTCGACGCGGCGTAAGGAGACAAGGTGAAGATTTATGTCCTCGGAGCCGGCGCACTCGGTTGCGCGATCGGCGGAACACTGGCCAAGGCCGGCTCGGATGTCACGCTGATCGATCGATTCCAGGCGCATGTCGATGCCATCAACCACGATGGCCTGATCATGCGGGACGGCGACTCGGAACATTGCGTCCGGGTGAAAGCCGCCACCTGTTGCGCCGGCCTTGCGCCGGCCGACCTGGTGATCGTGCTCGTTAAATCCTTCCATACCGCCGAAGCGATCGCTTCGGCAATGCCCGTCGTCGGCGCGCAGACCGTGGTCATGTCGCTGCAGAACGGCATGGGCCATGAAGATGTCCTGGCACAGGCCGTAGGCCGCGAACACGTGTTGGCCGGCAAGACCTATGTTGGCGGCGTGTTCCTTGGCCCCGGCCGCATCATTGCCGGCACCCAGGGCAAGCTGACCATCATCGGCGAACTCGACGGCACGCTGAGTGATCGCGCACTGGCCATCGCGGCCGAATTCGAGCGCGCTGGCCTGCGTACGGAGGTCAGCGACAACATCGTCGGCACCATGTGGGACAAGCTGCTGATCAACGTGGCCACTGGAGCGCTCAGTGGCATCACCGGCCTGCCCTACGGCAGCCTCTACGCCGTGCCCGAGGTGGAGGCCTGCGCCGTGGCGGCGGTTGCGGAGGCCATGGCCGTGGCGGGCGCCAATCAGGTCAGGCTCTCGATCGCCGAGCCGCGCGATGCCTGGACAATGGCGGCCGATGGCCTGCCGCCGGACTTCAAGGCGTCCATGCTGCAGAGCCTGGAAAAGGGCTCCGCCACCGAGATCGATTTCATCAACGGGGCAGTTGTGCGAGCCGGCGCGCGCTGCGGCGTGCCCACGCCGGTCAACGAGGCGCTGGTGGCCTGCATCAAGGGCATCGAGAGCGGCCTGCCGCAGCAGCCGGCCGCGGGGAGCCAATGACATGACTGACATGAGAGTCGCAACCAACGCCTATGTGGAGCATGTTGCCGTCTGGGTGAAGGACATCCACTGGCATATCCGTTTTTTTCACGACGTGCTGGGCATGACCCTGCGCGAGGTGGACGGCACGCCGGAACAGCCGCGGCAGTACTGGACGCTAGGCGGCATGCAGTTCATTGCCAGCCCCGAATTCGAGGGCCCCGAAGGCCGCCTCGCTCACCTGGGCGTGATGTGCGAGGACCTGGAGGCCGCGCTGGCGGCAGCCCAACGCTTCGGCGTCACCGAGATGCCGCAAGGCCGCAACTGGCTGCGCCTGCCGGACGGCCTCGCGGTCGAACTGATTCAGGCCACGCCCGCCGCATGCGTCGCGCAGGCGCTAGCGATCAACCCACGTGCAGAGATGTGACATGACGATCTTTGAAAAATATTGGGACGACGCCCGCGAAGGCGACGAGTGCGTGAGCGCCGCTTACACAGTCACCAAAGAGCGCATTCTGGCCTACGCCGACCTAACGGGTGACCACACGCCGGTACACGTCGACGAAGAGTATGCCAATGCCAGCCACTTTGGCTCAATCGTGGCGCACGGCCTGTTCGGGTTGTCGATCGCCGATGGCCTCAAGACGCAGAGCGACTACCGCTTCCTGCCGGGCATGTCGCTGGGCTGGACATGGGACTTCCTCTTGCCAATCAAGGTCAATGACGTGCTGCAAGTGAAATTCCGCGTGGGTGCCATGCGGGCGAGCAAGAGCCGACCGGACTGGGGCATCGTTGTACTGCCGTCCGAGCTGGTCAATCAGGACGGCAAGGTCGTCCAGCGTGGCGAGCATCGCCTGATGGTGCCGCGCCGGCCGGGAGCAAAGTGATGCAGGACCGTCCTCTCGAAGGTATTCGCGTCGTCGACTACAGCCACTTCCTGGCCGGCCCGTACGTAGGGCGCTGCCTCGCGGCGCTCGGCGCCGAAGTCATCAAGGTCGAACGCCCAGGCAGCGGCGACGCAGGGCGCCAGCATGCGACCGTGCTCGACGACCAGCAAAGCGGCTACTTCCTGCAGCTCAACATGGGCAAGCGCGGCGTCAGCGTCAACATGAAGGATCCACGCGGCAAGGACTTCATACAGCGCTTGTGCGACTCGGCGGACGTGTTCGTCGAGAACTATCGGCCGGGCGCGCTGGACAAGCTGGGGCTGGGCTATGCCGAGTTGTCGGCGCGCAATCCGCGCCTCGTCTACTGCTCGATCTCGGCTTACGGCCATACCGGGCCGGATGCGCACCGCGCAGGCTTCGGGCTGATTGCCGAAGCGAAGAGCGGCATCATGCAGATGATCGGCGAGCCCGGCGAGCCACCGCCGCTCATGCGCATCTCGCTGGGCGACATGTACACGGGCATTCACGCGGTGGCGGCCATCAACGCCGCACTGCACGGTCGCGTGAAGAGTGGGCGCGGCCAGCACATCGACATGGCGCTCTACGACACGCTGGTGTCGATGCACGAGTACGCCGTGCAGTGCTACACGATGCAAGGTGTGCTGCCTGAGCAGACGGGTCACGACATGCCCACGTCGACGCTATATGGCGTATTCCGTGCCGCCGATGGTGACCTGGTGATCGCGGCGCAGGTGGACGACGCCTGGAAACGCTTCGCCGCGCTGGTCGAAGCGCACGGAGGGCCCGCTGGCTTTGGCGCCGACACGCGTTTCCACGACCTGACGGGGCGCAATACTCATCGCGTGGAGATCCTGTCGGTTGTGAATCCATGGGTGGCCGGCCGACCGGTCGCGCAGGTGCTGGAACTGCTGGATGGCATCGACGTGCCTTGCGCCAAGGTGCAGCGCATTGACGAAGTGCTCGCCGATCCACAGATCATCGCGCGGGGCATGGTGGTCGAACAGCATCACCCGCGCTATGGGACGCTGCGTTTGCCCAACCTGCCGTTTCGCTTCTCGGATTGCGACACAACGATCCGCGAGGTAGCGCCGGACCTCGGTCAGCACAACGCGGAAGTGGCGCAGTCGCTGGGCTTCGACCCGGCCGAAATCGATGCCATGCAGACCGATGGCGTTCTGTATTCAAAGTGAGGCCATGATGACTGACCAGTACGCAGTGATCGGCAACCCGATCGGACACACGAAATCTCCTTTGATCCACGGTCTCTTTGCGCGGGAGACGCAGCAGGACATGTCTTATACGGCCATCGAGGGTCCCCTGGAGCCGCAGGACGCCTTTGCCGTGACAGTGCGTGCTTTCGCCGCCGCGGGCGGCAAGGGAATGAACGTGACAGCGCCGTTCAAGCTGAAGGCGTTCGCGATGGCGGATGAACAGAGTGAGCGCGCCAAACTCGCCGGCGCCGCCAATGCCCTGCGATTTGAAGACGGGCGGATTGTGGCCGAGAACTTCGATGGGCTCGGACTGGTGCGCGATATCGAGGTCAATCTGGGCTTGTCGATAGCCGGCAAGCGCGTGCTCGTGCTCGGTGCGGGTGGAGCGGTGCGTGGCGCATTGCTGCCCTTCCTCGCAGCGCGGCCCGCTGAACTGGTCATCGCTAACAGAGACATCGCCAAGGGCCAGGCACTGGTCGCGCAAGCCGGCGGGCGCGGTCCGCTGCTCGCCTGCGGCTATGGCGATCTCGAGGCGATGGGACGCTTCGACCTTGTGGTCAACGCCACGTCGGCCAGTCTCACTGGCGACCTGCCGCCCGTGCCCCCAGGCGTCTTCAGCCCGGAGGGCACGGCATATGAACTTGCCTATGGCAAGCGGTTGACGCCCTTCCTGCGGCTCGCACGCAATGCTCCCGTGGCGAGTGTCGCGGACGGCGTCGGCATGCTGGTGGAGCAGGCGGCGGAAGCCTTCGCCTGGTGGCGTGGCGTGCGCCCTGAGACACGGGCCGTCATCGACCGCCTCACGGTGCCACTCGATTGAACCCGCAGCGGAGACATAAATGAGAAAGGTCCTGATGCTCCACGGCATCAATCACAACATGTTCGGCAAGCGAGACCCGTCGCAATATGGGACGATCACGCTGGACGAGATCAATACACAGTTGCAGGCTCTGGGCAGCGAGCTGGGTGTACAGATTGAGTCCTTCCAGACGAACAGCGAAGCGGCGATGTGCGAACGCATCCATCGTGCATTCGAAGAAGGCCAAGACGCCGTTCTGATCAACGCCGGCGCCTGGACACACTACAGCTACGGGATTCGCGATGCGCTGGCTATACTCACCTGCCCGGTCGTCGAATTGCACATGTCCAACATCCACGCCCGAGAGACGTTCCGTCACCACTCCATGTTCGCGGAAATTGTTCGGGGGCAGATCTGCGGCTTCGGTATTCAGAGCTACCTCCTCGCGTTGCGGGCGGTAGCCGCAGATATTGATCGAGAGTGAAAGGGTCCTCAACTGGTGGCGCGGACGTTCACCCGCAGGTGCTCACTGGGGCGATTCGCCGGCAACGATATCGGACAGGACGTGATCCCGGACGAGGTCGACGGTCTCCAGATTCCGTAGCAGCCAGCAATTTCCAAAGTTCATGTGGTCGACAACGCGGAAACCGACCCGGCGGCCCGCGTAAGTCGCGGTGTATTGCCAGCACTGAGACCGCCCAGCCGCAGGATGGTGTCGTACGGAGTCTTTGCGGGCGCTTCGTTTGGCGTCATCTCAATAGGATCCGTCATACGGAGCTATTCCGTCCGCTTGGTTCATCGGCACGCGGCGGCACGGACCGCACGGCTGGATAATTCGCGACAGACGCCATCCAAGGCACGGACGCAAATCCTCTTGCACGCCGGTGACCGCGTGGGTTGCAAACCTGCAGTCCCGTATCTCTCAGAAATTTTGCCCGTCAACTGTAACATTTGCAAACGGCGCCCCCATCCGGACATCCGCGCTACCCCGGTCATGTTGCGAGCAGTATCCGCCTCGAAGAGGCGGTAGGTGGTTGCGAAGGAAGATTTTCAGTATATAACTTCTTGAATGGACCGAATCAACCGCCGCTGACTAACTAATCCGACCCGTACCTATGCCGACTGGCAGGCCCGCGAGGCCGCCGGCGCGGACCGGCGCCCGTTCTCCGCGCGCTCCATTGTCCAGCACGAGGCGATGTTCGAACGCTTCCGACGGCACCTGGTCGCGGACCCTGGTCACCTTCGGCTCCGACCACATCGAAGCCTTCTGGCAGGCGCCGGAGGCCAGCAGCTACAGTGCTGCCACCCACATGCGTTACCTGAAATTGCTCGACAAGCTGTGCCGCCACCCGGTGGCCATCGGTGTGCGAGAAGGCAACCCTGCCGAGAAACTGGTACGCCATGGCCAATGGCCAAAAGACGACCCTCTGCCAATCTTCCTCCCGGAAGACGCCGATACCTGCAGGCCCATGTGCAGCCGCGCGCCGGCGACGATCTGCCAACGCTCTGCAGCCGCGCCATCGTCGCCTTTTTTCTAGGCACTGGCGTCACTGTCGCAGAGGACCGAGCTGCCCAGGTGGCCGGCCTGCACCCCGCGGCCGTGCCGCCCTATCTGCGTGTTCCTGCGCATGGCGCAGGTGTCACCCGCACCGTGCATCTGGACTCGTTCGCCGTGCCCATCCTTTCGGCATGGCTCGAACACCGTTCCTCCCTGCCCCACTCCGGGGATCTGGTGTTCTCGCTCAAGCCTAGCGGAATTCCGATCGCGGAAATGAGCTTGGGAAGTATCGTGCGCGCAGCGCTCGCGATGATTGATTTCGAGGCGGACGATATGAGCCCCCGGATCCTGCGAAATACATCCTGCCGACGCCAGCTGCTCGCTCGACGCTCGAGCGAGGATGTCAGCAAGCTGATGGGCTTGATCGGCTCAAGGACCTGTGACCGAATCGCCGCCAAGATCGAATAGGCGTCGGCGCGCGATCGAACACTGCAGCCGTGTTGAAAACACGACGGTTGGTCACAGTTTGCCTAGATTTTGCTATCCTCCACCCAGCGCCAATGCCGCCGGCACGCTGGCGCCTCACTTAATCGACAACGAGTACCCGTCCATATGGCAACCAAAACTAAACCAGTCGCGAAGAACGCCACGCCTGTGGCCAAAAAGGTAGCACCGGCCAAGAAGGCGGCACCGGCCAAGAAGACCGCAGCAGCAGCTGCACCGGTCGCCAAGCCACTGGCGGAAAAATTCAACAAGTCCAGCCTGCTCGCCCACCTGGTCGCAAAGACCGAGCTGGATGCCAAGACCGTGAAGACCGTGTTGGCTCATCTGGAAAACACGGTCCTGAGCGCGGTGCACAAGAAGGGCGCAGGCGAGTTCACCCTCCCCGGCCTGTTCAAGGTGGTGGCCACCCAGGTCCCGGCGACCAAGAAGCGCTTCGGCAAGAACCCGTTTACCGGCGAAGACCAGTGGTTCGCAGCCAAGCCGGCAACCGTCAAGGTCAAGGTTCGGCCGCTCAAGAAGCTCAAGGACGCCGCGCTGTAAAGCGTACTGACCTGCTGAACGAATGGAGCCCGCGAGGCTCCATTTTTATGTTTGCCCGGCTGGCAAAAGAATAGGCCCTTACATGGCGGTGCGAAGGACGGGCGCAGAGTGGGCATCAATGCAGGCGGACGGCTGAGATCGGCCAGTATCGGCCGTTCGCTGGCGTGCGCCCCCAGCCGCTCAAACGGCCGGTCCGCAGTAGGCAGCCGACGTTCACACGCCAATCACTCTCGTCGCGCCATCGGCCTTTGTGCCGCTCGCCGCGATCGCATGCCACCTTGCAGGCTAGCCCAGGCTGGCGGTCAAGCTACCATTCTTCAGTTATTTCTGTTTTGACAGAAATAACTGAAGAACCTAGGCTTCTAGCCATGGAACTCACACCCATCTCCGAACGCTTCATTCTCCACTGGGGAGAAATGGGTACCCGTTTGGGCGTGAACCGGACCGTGGCGCAAATCCACGCACTGCTGGCTGCCCGTCGTAGGCTTCAGCTTCTTATGGCCGACATGGCTGCCCTAGCCCTGGCCGCCGGCCGGAGTACGCTGCCACGGCGCTACTGGCGTTGCGCGCGGCGGTGGGAGTGGCTCGGATACCCGGCCTTCGCCTCGATGATTGCCGTGTACTTCCTGATGGTGACCAAGCCCACACTGGCGGGGCCATGAACAGCACCGCCAAGATCATCCCGGCGCTTGCGGTGCGGATCAAGCAGCAGATGGAGGAGCAAAGATGAGGATCGTGGTACTCGGCGGCACAGGCAATTTTGGGGCGCGAATCTGCAGAAGCCTCGCGGCAGACGTCGGGCATGAGATCATCGCCACGCGACGCAGCGAGGGTTCATGGTGCAAGCCGTCGTGGACGCAGGGCGTCCGCACTGCCACGCTAGACATCCTCTCACCCAATTTCCGGACGGACCTTGCTGAGCTGCGACCGGAGTTGGTTGTCCATTGTGCCGGACCGTTCCAGGGGCAGGACTACCGCGTTGCTGAAGCCGCATGCGCGCTCGGCGCGCACTACGTCGACCTTTCCGATGGCCGCGACTTTGTCGCCGGCTTCGCAAAGCATCTGGACATCTGCGCACGCAGCTCCGGAATCTGCGCCGTCAGCGGCGCGAGCAGCGTGCCCGCACTATCCAGCGCAGTCGTGGACAAGCTTTCGGCAGGCTTCTCCCTGGTGGATTGCATCAGCGTGGCGATTGCGCCGGGCCAGCAGGCGCCCAGGGGCGTAGCCACACTCAAAGCTGTATTCAGCTACGCCGGCGCCCCCATCGCGAGGTGGGAAGATGGTGCATGGCGGGAGGCATATGGCTGGCAGGATCTGCGCACCATGATGTTCCCCGGTCTGGGTAAGCGCTTGGCTGCCGCTTGCGATGTCCCTGATCTCGCGCTATTTCCACAGCGGTACCCATCCGTGCGGACCGTAGAATTTCATGCTGCGCTCGAACTGCGAATCCAGCATGCGATGCTGTGGCTTGCCGGCGCACTACGCCGGTACGGCCTGACCGTTCCACTTGTGCGCGGCGCGCGGCTGCTCGACCGCATGTCAACGATGCTGCTGGACCGGTTCGGCAGCGAAAACGGGGGCATGCGGGTCAGCGTGAGCGGCGTGCGCCCCGACGGGACACCGGGCCAGTCTGTATGGCACCTGACCGCACCACACAAGAACGGGGCCGAGGTGCCCTGCATGGCGGCATTGCTGGTCACTCGCAAAATACTTGCTGGCGCGCCACCCTTTCGCGGCGCCCGCGCCTGCATGGGGCTGCTCGACCTGGCGGAATTCGAGCCGCTGTTCCGCCTGTGGGGCATCAGTACATCTGTCGAAGAGCAATGACCATGGCCAGACGATGCCTAATTCTGACCGTGCCCGGCTCAGCCGCCAACGCCTTCGAGGTATTCCACAACCACGAAAAACGCCTTCTCTGGGCGGCCTCAAATCTGAAGTGCAACACCTTGCTTCGGGTAAGGTGTTCAGATGCAAAGCAGAACTTCGTACCAACAACTTCAGCCTGAGGAGCG